>DATKHW010000023.1:0-5339 GCA_035546275.1 Gemmataceae bacterium | reverse complement strand
ATGATCGAAACGCGCGAGCTGACCAAAATCTACGGCGAGTTGTACGCCCTCGACCGGCTAACCATCCGGCTGGAGAAGGGCGACGTCTACGGCTTCATCGGCCCCAACGGCGCCGGCAAGACCACCACCATGCGCATCCTGGCGACGTTGCTCAACCCGACCTGGGGCGAGGCGTCGGTCTGCGGCTACTCGATCTACAACAACGCCAAGGAAATCCGCCGGCTGATGGGCTACATGCCAGACTTCTTCGGCGTCTACGACGACATGAAGGTCATCGAGTACCTGGAGTTTTTCGCCGCCGCGTACCGCATCAAGGGGGCCGAGCGACGTAAAAAGTGCGAGCAGGTGCTTGACCTGGTAGACCTCGGCTACAAACGCGACGCGCTGGTGACGAGCCTGTCGCGCGGCATGACGCAGCGGCTCGGCCTGGCGCGGGTGCTGCTGCATGAGCCGCAAGTGTTGCTGCTGGACGAGCCGGCCAGCGGGCTTGACCCGCGAGCAAGGATCGAGATGCGCGAGCTGCTCAAGGAGCTGCGCGGCATGGGCAAGACGATCTTGGTGTCCAGCCACATCCTTCCGGAGTTGGCCGACATCTGCAACAAGATCGGCATCATCGAGCGCGGCCAGCTGCTGTTCGACGGCGACGTGCAGGCGGCGATCAAGCAGGTGCGGACGAACGCGGTCTGCATGGTGGCCGTCGGGGCCGGCCAAACGCAGCAGGCCAAGGACTTGCTGGAAGCGCACATCGACGTCAAGAACGTGGAGGTCCGCGAGGCGGAGGACGCGCTGCGCGTGACCCTGGCGGACGGCGTCACGGACGGCAGCTTCATCGCCGACCTGGTGCTGCAAAACGGGATGCGGCTGAAGATGCTCAAAGAGGAGGAAATCGATCTGGAAGATGTGTTTATGGGCATCACGAAAGGAATTACGAACTAATAGGGCGATCCCGTTTGCCGCGACCGGAAGGGGAGCGCGTGGGCGACGCGCTCCCCTTCCGCGTTCAAAGGTGGGCGAAAAATGCGAATGCACAGAAATGCGCGCGGGCCGCTGCCGGCACTATTACATATCCGAGAGCTTGCCCGAAACCCAGGTGTGCGGTGAGCGGCCACGTCCATCCACTTTTGCGTCATCTCCGCCGCGTCGCGGTCCTAGGCGCCGCCGTGGATCGCAGCGACGCGGACCTGCTGCGCAGCTTCGTCGAGCGGCGCGATGAGGCGGCCTTCGAGGCGTTGGTGCGGCGGCACGGGCCGATGGTTCGCGCCGTCTGCGGACGCATCCTCCGCGACGCCCACGATGCCGACGACGCCTTTCAGGCGACCTTTGTCGTGCTTGTTCGCCGAGCCGCCGCCGTCGAGCGTAAGGAATCGCTGGCCAGCTGGCTGCACGGCGTCGCGCTTCGCACGTCGCGGAAGGCCCGCGTGGGCGCCGCCCATCGCCGCAAGCACGAAAGGCGAGCCGTCCGAATGCCGATCGTCGAAGAAGAGTCGAATGTCGTGTGGCGCGACCTGCGTCCCATCCTGGATGAGGAGATCCAGCGGCTGCCGGAGCCGTACCGCGGTCTGGTTGTGCTGTGCTACCTGGAAGGCAAATCGTACGCGCAAGCCGCCTGCCGCCTGGGCTGTTCCCGCGGCACGGTATCCACGCGGCTGACGAAAGCCCGATCCCTCCTGCGCGAGCGCTTGGTGGGGCGCGGCCTGACGCTCTCGGCCGTCGGGCTGGGCTTCCTGCTTGCCCGCCGGGCGGCCGCGGCTGCGGTTCCGGCGCCGCTGGTGCTGGCCGTGCTTCGGATCGCCGGCGGAGTGGCGACGACGGCCCGCGTCGCAGCCCTGGCCCAAGGAGTGCTGAAAGCCATGTCGATGACCCGACTGAAAACCGCCCTGCTCTTCCTGCTGCTGACCACGATCGGCGCCGGGGGCGTGGGTGCGGCCTGGCAACACCTCTATGCGGCGGAAGCGCCGCCGGCCGCCGCCGCGGACGAACCCTATGACTGCCGCACAGCCGAGGTTCGCGTCTTCGAGGGCCACACCGATCGCGTCGCCTGGGTCGCCTTCTCGCCGGACGGCAAGCGGGCGCTGTCCGCTTCCTTCGATGCGACGGTTCGCGTCTGGGACGTGGAAACGGGGAAGGAACTGCATTGCCTGCAAGGCCACACCGACCGCTCCGATTGCGCCGTCTTCTCACCGGACGGCAAACGCATTCTATCCTGTTCGTGGGACGGGACGGTCCGCCTCTGGGACGTGGAGACCGGAAAAGAACTGAAGTGCTTCGGGGCGACGGGAAGGCCGGGAATCCACATTGCGCGACTGGCATTCTTTCCGGACGGCAAGCGCTTTCTGTGCGTCGCAACGGACAACGATTCCCTTCAGATACGAGACATGGAGACCGGCGACGTCGTCAAGGATTTCGGCCGTCACAACGGCCACATCTACCCCGTGGCACTGTCATCGGACGGCTCGCAGGTGCTGGAAGCGACCTACGACGAGAATCTGCCCATGCGGCTTTGGGATGTGGAGAGCGGCAAGCTGGTCCGTGAATTCAAGGACCATCCCCAGAAGATGGGCGGCGTGGCCCTTTCGCCGGACGGTCGCCTTGCCCTCTCCACCGGCGGCGGCGAGCCGATTCGCCTCTGGGATACGGCGACCGGCCGCGAGATCCACGAGCTGACGGGCCACCGCAACGGGGCGGCCGGCGTGGCCTTTTCGCCCGACGGACGCTACGCCCTGTCGGGCGGCGGCGATCAGACGGTGCGCCTCTGGCATGTGGGGACTGGCAAGGAGCTGTGCTGCTTGTTCGGCCACCTGGATTACGTCGATTGCGTCGCCTTCTCGCCCGACGGCCGCTTCGCGCTCTCCGGCGGCGGCGACAAGACCGTGCGCTTGTGGCGGCTGCCGAAGTGATTCGCTTGCCAGCCCGCAGCGCCAGCAAGGGAATCCCGTGCTGGCACTGCGGGCTTGTCCCGATTCACCCCGCCCGCAGCGCCGCCCACGACTCCGCCGTGTACAGCACCTCCCGTGCGTTGCTGCCGTTATAGCCGCCGACGATGCCGTCCTCCGCCATGAAGTCGATCAGCCGCGCCGCCCGACCGTAGCCGATGCCCAAAGTCCGCTGCAACAACGACACGCTGCCGCGCTGCTCGCGCACCACCACCTCCACCGCCGCCTCGTACAGATCGTCGCGCTCGCGCAGCCGTTCCAGCAGCCCCTCCTTGCTCGCCGTGTTCAGCTGCATCAGCTCCGGCGCGTAAGACGGCTCGCACTCCAGGTAATCGACGACTTTGTGGATCTCCTCATCGCTGGCGTAAGCCCCCTGGCAGCGGATGAGGCCCGCCGCCCCCGGCTGCAGGAACAGCAGATCGCCTTTGCCGAGCAGCTTGTCGGCGCCCATCTCATCCAGCACGACGCGGCTGTCGATCTTGCTCGACACCTTGAAGCAGATACGCGACGGCAGGTTCGACTTGATAAGGCCGGTGATGACGTCCACCGACGGCCGCTGCGTGGCCAGCACCAGGTGAATGCCGGCCGCCCGCGATTTCTGCGTCAGCCGGATGATGTGCCCCTCGACCTCCTTGCGCAGGAGCATAATCAGGTCCGCCATTTCGTCGAGGAAAATGACGATAAACGGCATGCGTTCCGGGATGGTTTCGCGCTCAGCGTCGTCGGCCGGCTTGACGCGGCGGAGAATTTCATCGTATTTCAGCTCGTTATAGGAGGCGACGTTGCGGACGCGCGCCCGCGCCAGCAGGTCGTAGCGTTCTTCCATTTTGTCCACGGCCCAAGCGAGCACGGCTTCCGCCTTTTTCATGTCGTTGATGACCGGGTGCATCAAATGCGGCACCGCTCCGAACTGGCTTAGCTCGACGACCTTCGGGTCGATCATGATCATCTTGAGTTCGTCGGGTCGGCGCGTCATCAGCATGGAAAGGATGATGGCGTTCATGCAAACCGACTTGCCGGTGCCGGTGGCGCCAGCGATGAGCAGGTGCGGCATGTCGGCCAGGTCGTGGACGAGCGGCCGGCCCTCGGCGTCCTTGCCGAGGAAGAGCGGGATTTTGCTGTTGGCGATCTTTTTTCCCGCCGCCAGAATGACTTCCTTGAGGCGGACCACGGCCCGCTGCTCGTTGGGAATTTCGACGCCGACGGTGTTTTTTCCGGGGATCGGGGCGACCATGCGCACGCTTGGCGCCTTGAGATTGAGGGCCACGTCGTCGGCGAGCGCGGTCACCTTGTGCAGCCGCAGGCCGGTCTCCAGCGCCAGCTCGAACTGCGTGACGACCGGCCCTGTGTTGATGCCGACGACGCGGACGTTGAGGCCGAAGTCGGTGAACGTCTTTTCCAGCAGGGCCGCACGATCGCGCAGCTCCTGGTCCTGGTCGCCGAGGTTGAGCGGCGTCGCATCTTCGAGCATCTTCAGCGGCGGCAGCTTGTAGCCGGCGTAGCGCTCGTGATCGCTTGGGACGACGGCGGTTTTGCCGTGGGCGTCGATCGGAGCGGCGGCGTGGTGATGGACGATGGGGATGGGGCGCACATCCGCCGACGGCTTCGGTTCCGGCGTCGGCGAGCGGGGGGCGTCAGCCCCCTGATTCTTGATGCGACTCATGGCAGGCCGTCGCATCAGGGGGCTGACGCCCCCCGCTCGCCGGGACAACGACGGCAGTCCCGCTCCAACCCAGAGAAACTGCACCGTCCACCACGCTACGCGCGGCAATCGGCGCAGCAGGAAATCGGCGCCGAGCGCCAGACCGGCCAATACGCAGCCGCCGATCAGCACGACCTGCACCCATGTCATGAAATGCGCATTCAGCCAAATCGACAGCCAGGCGCCGACCGCCCCGCCCGGCCCCGCCGGCGGACAACCGGGCCAGTCGCCGCCGTATCGGTCGGCGAGGATGGCGGCGCACGGCGTCAGCAGCAGCCAGCCGACCAGCCGCATTCCCCACGCCAGCCAGCCGCGGCGCAGGAGCAGCAGCAGCACCAGAACGAACCACGTCCCCAGGAAGAAGTATGCGGCATGACCGAGGCCGACCACCAGGGCTCGCGCGACCCAGGCGCCGGGCAGGCCGAGGAAGTTGTGCGGCGTGGGATGGAGCGGATAGACGCCTTCGTCGAGGTCGGCCGGGTCGTGGCCGATCACCGCGAGCGTCAGGAGCAGTCCAAGAAGCAACAAAACGCCAGCGGCGGCGTCGAGACGCCAGGAGCGACGATCCGACATGATGTGCAGACTCCGGTTGCGGCCGCGGTCGGCGCCGGAAAGCTGGCGCCTCGCTTCTGGTTCATCGGTTGGTGGGCGGGCGGAATGAAGGAAAAATCATGCCTTCTTCACTCGGCGGGCTTCACGGTAGC
>DATKHW010000022.1:0-2381 GCA_035546275.1 Gemmataceae bacterium | reverse complement strand
TCCATGCAGGCGACGAACTCGCCATCTTGCTCCGGCGGGATCACCCAGTATTCGATCTCGCGCTTGGTTAGGCCGTTTTTTTTAGGGTTTTGCGGACCGTCTCATGACTGATCGAATCGACTACCTCCAAGGCCACCAACTCGTCGGCGAGCAGTTGCAACGTCCAGTGTCCGTAACCTGCGGGCGGCTTGCCCAACCGCATGGCAATCAGCTTGGCTTCCGCTTCGCCATCGAGCTTCGGTGGCGTGGGCGGCGTCTGACGTTTCTTGCCTTCCAGCGCCAGTTCAAACCCCTCCATGACCAGCCGCTTCCGAACGGTCTCGATCGTTTGCACGCGACAGTGGAAGGCCTCGGCGATCTTGGCGTCCGGCCACCCCGGTCCATCGGCATCGGCCTTGAGCAGGATCTGAGCCCGGCGCGCTTTCTGCGACGATCCCTGGAGTTTCTTGACGACTTCCTGACAGACCCCACGCTCTTCTTCCGACAGCCGCACGATATACTTCTTGTACATAGGGCGCCTCCTTGTAACGGGAGGTTTCCCATGAATCCGTGAAATCGCCAACCCCAGTTCTTACGCTTGAGGACGCACTAGCGGCCGATGGCGGGGCGTGCGATACTCGAACGAGAGGCAAGGACAACATTTGCCAACCGCCAGAGCCCGGGTGCGGCGAGAAGCCCCGGCGGTCCCCGTCCCGCGAAACGGCGAGGCGACGCAAGCCCGGCCAGGTCGGAGCGGGGAGTTCGGCCCCGGAGACGTTATGCGCAGGCGGCGTGCCTCACCGCCCCGGCTGGAGCAAAACGACCACGGCGGCCCGCGGCCTGCGTGAAATCTGTTCACAATCATTGCCGGGGTCGGTCCGTTGCAAGTGGAGCGGGAGCGAGCGTGGACGCATCCCTAAATCTCGACACCAGGTTGCAGGGGGCCGGCGACGCGACGCCCGCGCCGTTGTCCTTCCTGTCCACCGCGCTCGAACCGGACGAACTTGGGCGGCTGGATCATTACCGGGTCCTCAAGATTCTCGGCCAGGGAGGCATGGGCGTCGTTTTGCTCGCCGAGGACACCCATCTCCAACGACGCGTCGCCCTGAAGGTCATCCATCCGGAGATCGGCCAAACCCTGGTGAGCCGCGAGCGGTTCCTCCGCGAGGCCCGGGCGATGGCTCAGGTGCGCAGTGACCACGTCGTCGCCGTCTATCAGGTCGGGCAGGCCGGGGACGTCTGCTACCTGGCGATGGAACTGCTCGAAGGCGAGCCGTTGGACCGCTGGCTGGAGCAGGTCGTGATCCCGCCGCTCGACGAGGTGCTGCGCATCGGCCGGGAAATCGCCCTGGCGCTGGCCGCCGCGCACGCTCGGGGACTCGTTCACCGGGACGTCAAGCCGTCCAATGTCTGGCTCGAAACCCCGGCTCGCCGCGTCAAGCTGCTCGACTTCGGCCTGGCCCGCATGCAGGCCGGGGACGCCCGCATCACGAATCCCGGAATGGTCGTCGGCACGCCGGCGTACATGGCCCCCGAGCAGGCGCAGGGCGAGCCGCTCGACGGCCGGGCCGACCTGTTCAGCCTGGGCTGTGTGCTTTACCAGATGGTAACCGGCCGGCCCCCATTCCAGGGCGAGACGGCCCTGGCTGTGATGGCCGCGGTGGTTTCGCAAACGCCCCCGCCGGCCAGCCAAATCAACGCCGCGATCCCGGCCCCCCTGAGCGACCTGCTCTCGCGGCTGCTGGCCAAGCGCCCGGCTGACCGGCCCGCCTCGGCGGAGGCCGTGGGCGAAGAGCTGCGATCAGTCGAGCGTGCGGGAATGGCGCCGGCCGGCCAGCCCGCGATCCTGGGCACACAGGTCGCTCCAGCGGGTCAGGCTGTCGCCTCGGCCGATCTGCTCTGGTCCGGTATCCAGCCGCAATCGATGGCCTCATCGGCCGAGACTCTGCGCCCCCCGTCCTCTGTCCCTCTCCAATCCTGGCCGACCGGAGCGTCGGAGACATCCCGCCGGCGCGCCCGCGAGGCCGAGCGCCGCCAGGTCACCGCCCTGGTCTGCGGGTGTGAACTTTTCGAGTCCGAGGCTTACCTGGGGCTCGAAACGGAGGACCAGGCCCAGATCCTAAAGGCCTTCCAGCTCGCTTGCGAGCAGGCGGTTCGGCGCCTGGACGGGACGGTGGTCCAGTGCAACGAGCAGGGGTTGATGGCGTGCTTCGGCTACCCGGCGGCCTACGAGGACGCTGCAAGCCGCGCCGCCGAGGCGGGGCTTTGCCTCCTCCAGGATGTAAGGGTTCTCGGCGGTCCGCCCGGCCCCGCGCCGGACCTGGAGGTGAAACCGTGGGTTGGTCTTCACACCGGCCTCGCCATCGTGGAGGTGAAGGAGGATGTGGTCTCGCTGGTGGGGG
>DATKHW010000021.1:0-3150 GCA_035546275.1 Gemmataceae bacterium | reverse complement strand
CTCGCAGGAGGCGGGGATGCTGACGCTCTTGGAGCCGCTGTTCAATCCGTTATGGGCGTATTTCGTGTATCGGCAAACGGAAACGCCGCCGCCGTCCACGCTGATGGGCGGGGCGTGCATCCTGGCGGCGCTGGCGTGGCGCTACTGGCCGCGGCGGCGCACCACGGCGAGCGGCGCGGCCTAAGCCCGCCGTGAGGTGCGCGTTCACGGGTTGAGGGCGGCGGCCGTTTCGGTGCATAACCACATTCAACCCGACCTGGCCGTGGTAGGGTCTGGGGAAACATTTGAAGGCGGTGAAGTGGACCGACGCGCGCTTGCGCCAGGGCAAGCCTGGGAAAGGAGGAAAGCGATGTAAAAAGCATCGAAGAAACCTTTCGGAGGAACCCAGTGGGCCTTTGCGCCTACCGGTAGAGCCTGGCCAGCAGCCTGTCATCGTCACGCCGACGAGCTGGCGGCCGCGCCGCTCGTCAGCAGCTCCAGCCACGGGTCACTCAGGCCCGTGTCGTACTCCCAAAACGATCCATTGCTCAGCACGGCGAACACTTCGTCCGAGCCGGTCGCATACTGCGGCGCGCTGACCGACGCAAACGTCCCGTCCGACAGCTGCGACCAGCCGGAGTCGCTGTATTCCCAGAGGTTGTTCGGCCCCGCGGCGGTAATGGCGAACACTCTGCCGGGGCCGCCGGCCGTGACGCTCAGGATGGTTCCGGACGGCGACAGCATTTGCCAGCCGATATTCAGACCGACGCCGTTGGAGGGATTCTGTTCCCACAGCGAGCCACCGGCCGCGACGGCGTACACCACCGCCTGGCCCGTGTCGTTGAGGCCGGCGCTGATCGACTGGAACGAGCCGCTGGATAGCTCGGCCCAGCCGGCCGACGTGTGTTCCCACAAGGCGTTCCCGGCGATTGTGATGGCGTACACGTCGTCGTTGAGGCCGGCGCTGATGGACCGGATGGTCCCGCCGGGGGAGAGCATGGCCCAGCCGCCGGGGTTGAGGCTGCTGTCTTCCCACAGGGAGTTGGCATAGGGACCGGCGCCGGCGCCGAGGACGCCGAAGACCACGGCGTTGCCCGCGCTGTTCACGGCGGCGCTGATCTGCTGGAAGCAGCCGGCGGAGATTTCCGCCCAGCCGGCGGATGTGTGTTCCCACAGGGCGTCGCCGGCCGTGGCGACGGCGTAGACGACCGTGCCGCCGGAGGCGTCCGTGACGGCGCTGACGGCCGCGATGGTCCCGGCCGGTGAGAGCACTTGCTGGCCGCCGGGGTAAAGCAACGACAGGGAGCCGTCGGCGCCGAGGACAGCCGGGGGCCGGGGCGTCTCGACGGTAGTTATGTTGGGCGTGATCATGCCGTAGAGCGAGACGTTCCCATTCCCACCGGCGTTGGTGAGGGGGTTAGAGCCGTCTGCGGTGAAGAGCAGGGCGACGTGAAAACCGGAATCCCCCAGGCCGGGGCCGTAATGGATCGTCTGGAGCCCGGGAATGGTGAGCGGCGTGCCGTTCGCGTTGAGAAGCGGCCCCAGGAACTGTCCACTGGCCGCGGTCTGGGTCGAGTTCACAGTGACCGTGTAGGCGTCGATTTGCCCACTGCTGAAATTGCCGACCAGGACGTCGCCGCCGACGTCGCCGAACAAACCTGGTCCTATATAGGCCAATCCCCAGGGTGATTGGAGGTTTCCCGCCGTGTCGTCGAACTGTCCCAGAAACGTGCCGCTGTTGGTGAACACGGCGACCGCCCCACCCTGGAAGTTGGGGCCGCGATACGTCACGAACAGATCTGCATCCTGTTTGCCGCCAGCGCCCAGCGAGAAGTCACGGACGCCATAGGGCACGAACCCCGCGGGAAGATCGGTATCGGTGAAGTTGCCCGTGAAATTGGGGTTGCCGCCTTTGCCCTTGCTGTTGGGGAGCGTCACCGGGTTAAAGGAACTATCGAAGACCTGGATTCCCGGGGTCGTGCCCTCGTTGGCGGCGTAGATGTAATTATCAACGCTGCCGTTGAAGGGGTCAGTGATGATGCCGGCGGCCAGGCCGGTATACTCCGCCCCCGTCGAGCCGGGTTGGACCACGATCTGGGCCGGGTCGGTGATCTGGACCGGGCCGGTGCCCTGCGCCGGGCCGGTGTCGGGGTTGTTGACGGCAAAGCCCCCGATGGCGCCCTGGAGCGTGTCAAAGATGTAGGAGGCGGCAACGGGCGGCGTCCCGTTGGGCCCTGGGATCATGAAGGCCGAGGGATCTGTATTTTGGACGATGCCGGTAGGGCCGCTCGGTTCGCTGGAGCCGGACGTGGGGATCGTCACCGGCGAACTCGACTCGATGACCTGGGGGCCGTCGGAGCCGACCTGGTACGACGTGGCCGCGCCCCCACCCTGGTCAGCGACGAAGATGGGAGGATTTATTCCATTGAGCTGTGGGAAGTTTATGCCCCAGGGGTTGACCAGGTTCGGGTCGGTTATCTGGGCCATCCCCTGGATGTTCGACACAAGGTTGGTTTGCACGTAGGCGAGAGCAGGCGCGGCCGACAACAGGGCGCGCTCCTCGAGCCTCTCTAAGGCCGGTCGGAAATATCGAGTGGAATGACGCATGAATCACCTCCCCAGGTGAGATAGACAAGAGAACTCACGCAACGCGAAGACGCGAGGGGACGTCGCCCCGGCGTTCGCCGCCGGCTGCTCTTTGGCGCCTCGGCGGCGGGTTGTTTTCGTCCCCTCGCCAGTAATATTGCCGGGGCGTAACAGAAAAATGCGCGAGGGACCTCCGGGTCGCGAGAAGGTGAGCGACGGGAAGGGACCGGGAAGAAGGCGTTCCATAGCAGCTGCCATTGCGGCGCGTCGAAAGGGCCATTTCTGGGCAAGCCGGCGCTAACCCCATGGCGCCAAGGAACCGAAACCGCGTGAATGGCCCCGATCTGGCTGGCCCTGGCCGGCGTCTTCTGGCTGAAGGAGCCGGCCGACGGGCGGACGCTGCTTTCCCTGGCCGTCAGCATGGTCGGCGTGGCGATCATCGTGGCCGGCCTTGCTGTTCTGCTGGAAGGCGACGCCGTCGTGGCCGCAGGTTGTGACGCTGGCGCTGTACGGTTCGTTGCAGATGGGATTGCCGTATTTTCTGGCAGCCCGCGGCCTGCGCGTGGTCAGCTCGCAGGAGGCGGG
>DATKHW010000020.1:0-2327 GCA_035546275.1 Gemmataceae bacterium | reverse complement strand
GCGTCGATGTGCATCGCGTCAATGACCTGCGCGACGGCTATAACCGATATTACCTGCTCGAAAAGGAGTGCGCTCTGCGCTCGCCGCGGCTGGCGCGGCAAGGCTATCGGCCGCTGGCGCCGCTGACCGTGCAAGAGTTGGAAGCGCTCATGCCGCCGCTGCCCATGCTGCTCTTCAGGAAAAAGCGGTAGACCTATCGCGCGTCACCACAAGTGGGTCCGGCGTCCATTCGGTAATCTCATCCCATGGCCACAGCGGCCGGGGGATGTTGCGGAAGGCATATTGCCAGAAGTCAGACGGGGCGCAGCCGGTTGATCGAACCACGAGCATCCGCTTCGCGCGTCCCTGATACGCCGCGCGGAAGCCGCACGGGCTTTTGGCGACGAGCAGCTGGGCGGCGAACGGTTCGAGCCCCGCGCTCTGAAACAGCTGCGGGCTGAAGTGCGGCCCCGACCGCGATGTGACGACGACATGCACATTGCCGATTCGCAATGCCGCGGACGGCCCCATGTCGATCGGCAGGTTGCGAGCGAGATGGCCGGTCATCACGAAACGCGCGTCGAACAAACTCTCCACTCGGACGACCGCCGGCAGCGGCGCGGAGTGCGGATCGCGCTTGCCGCCAAGCATCGCATGGAATTCCGTGCCAACGCCCCGTTGCGCCGCCTCTGCAACAAGTTCCGGATTGACCAGCGGCACAAGGGCGGGCCGCGGCCAGTTGTATTTCAGCATCTCGCGGAGAATGTGATTGCTGTCGCCGGGCGAGCCGGAGGTCGTCGCATCGGCGCCGTCGCCGAGGACGACAAGGCCTTCCGGCTCGCCGAACGCCATCCGCACGCCTTCCTCCACCGACGGCAATTCCGACAGGTAATCGCGCCGATGATCCCACACCCACGACGCCATCCCGGCGCATCGGTCGCGCGCCAGGTCGGCGTCGCAGTCCGTGACGACTACGACGGCCGAGCCGAGATCGGGAATGTCCAGCCACGGCTGCACCGTCGCCAGGCCGGCGGACAGGACGCGCGGGTCGCGCTCCCAAAGCTGAAGGGCTTCGCGGATGGCAAAGCTGACGCTGGCCCGATCATGCGCGTTGGCGCGCTCCACCGGGGCGACGAGCGGCAGCTTCTGAAACGCCGTCACGGGCCGGGTGCCGTCGAGAATGCGGCGGAGGACGGCGGCGCCGCGTTCACCTGTCTCCACCACGTCGATGTGCGGAATGGTGTGGTACAGCACCAAGGCGTCGGCGGCACGAACCATTCGCTCCGTGACGTTGGCGTGCAAATCCAGCGTGGCGACAAGCGGAACGCGCGGCCCAATCAAACTCCGATACGCCTCCAGAATCTCGCCTTCTACATCCGGGGCCCCGTCCGCGGCGAGGGAACCGTGCAGGGCGAGAAGGACCCCATCGACCGGCAGCGCTTGCCGCAAGGCGCCGATCAGCTCGTCGCACAGCCAGGCGAAACAATCGGCGGTCGCCGTGCCGCCGGGCCAAGCCGGCAGACGCACAAGGCCGACGATTTCCGGCTTCTCCGGCCATGCGCGCAACGAGTGGATGAAGCCGCCGAGTT
This sequence comes from Gemmataceae bacterium, assembly GCA_035546275.1. Classification (GTDB taxonomy): domain Bacteria; phylum Planctomycetota; class Planctomycetia; order Gemmatales; family Gemmataceae; genus UBA4732. The sequence goes on along the minus strand of DATKHW010000020.1, from coordinate 759 downwards.
CATTCGTCTCGGCCATGCGCTCGACCAGTTCCGGTCCGTGCAGAACGCCGAACGCCTCGAAATCGGCGCGCGTCGTCGGCGTGGGGTTGAGGGTGTTGGTTTCCTGCCAGAGTTGGCCGACCGCGATGCGCATGAGGGACGGCCGCTCCTTTCAACCACGCCGGCGGCGCCGCAGTTCATCCAGCTCACGGCGAAGGCGCTCGAGTTCCTCCCGCTGTTCCGGCGGCGTGGGCAGCCAACGGCCGGCCGCTGGGTCGTACAGCCGCAGGAGGTCGCCGCTGGCTTCGAGATGCAGGCCCAGCACCTTGCTTGGCAGCCGGCCCTTCACCGGACGGATCGGCCGATAGACCCCCTTCGCCAGCCGGAACCCTTGCAAACGCGGATGAAGGTACTCCTCGAAGGGGTCGAAGAGGAAATACTCCGACACGCACAGGATGTCCTGGTATATTGCATGCTTCGTGATTCGATCGTCTTGCCGCGTCGATTTGGACGTAAATTCGACGACGAGATCGGGCGCCTTGCCCTCTGCCCACACGAGGTAGTTGCGTCGCAACGGCTCCTTGGCGACGCCGCGGGCTACGAAAACATCCGGCGAGACGTGTCGATTGCGGTTGCCGCGCTCGTAGTGGACGAACAGGTTGCCCGCGACAAATACCTGCGGGTCGTGGGCGAACCAGGCGTCTAGCGACTCCAGGAAATACAATAGGTTCTGGATGTGCTGCTGCGTTTCGCCCACCGGTTTGCCGTCCGATTCGATGT
>DATKHW010000019.1:0-4060 GCA_035546275.1 Gemmataceae bacterium | reverse complement strand
TGGGCCGACACTCCTTCGGCCACGCGCACCAAAGCCGCCTGCTGTTCCCGGCCGGTGTCGCGCACCGCCGCCGCCAGCGATGCCAGCTGCTCCATCAACCGGGCCGTTTGCTCCACGGCTTTGATTTCCAGCGCCGCCAGCCGCTGGGCGTGGGTATCCAGCGTCTTTTGCAGGCCCTTTTCGAGCGCTTCGATCAGCTTCTCGCGCGGCTGAACGTGCGCCTCCTCAGCGCGCCGGTCCATCGCCTTGAGGGTCTCGGCCCACAATTCCGCTTGATGCTGCACCAGCCCGCCCACGGATTGCAGCAACGCCTGGTTGTTCTCGCGCACGGCCTGCACGAACGGTCCGACCTCGGCGCCGACGCGCTGGAAGCGGTGCGCCAGGCTGCGGTCCACCCAGCGGTCCACGGCGTCCAGCACGCCTTGTTCGTCGCGCTCGACCAGGAAGCTCAAGAACATCGTGATCATGGTCAGCGCCAGCGCCAGGGCCGTGGCGTCGAAGGCGTAGGACAGGCCGTCCGTGACGGTACTGAGCGATTTTTCCAGGACTTCCGGCGTGGCGCCGTGAATGGCCGTCGTGATGCCCAGCACCGTGCCGAGGAAGCCGAGAATGGGGATCGCCCAGGTGATGAATCGAGTCAAGGCGAAACCGCCTTCGGCCGCAGCCACGTCATTGTCGGCCAAGGTGCGCAGATGGTCGTCCAGGTCGTCCGCGGCGCCGCGTTGATGGAGGAAGTCGAGGATGGCCGATACGCGCTGACCGAGATAAGTGTTGAGGAGGTATCGCGGCGTGCGTTTCAGGGCCGCCAGCAGCTTGGGCGCCTCGGCGGCCGCGACGGGTCGGCTGTCCCACGCCGGCAGCAGGCTCGCCCGGCAGGCTCCGCGCTCAATGCGATTGCCCAGGACCTTGGCGACCAGGGCGCTTAGGGCGCAGCAAAATAACACCACCTCGACGCACTCGACCGGGTTGGAGACGTAATGCCCCAGTTCCCGCAGGGCCGCCAGATGGTCGGCGCCGAAGCGGATGCCGCACAGGACGGCGGCAGCCAGCGGCAGACCGACGGCGAACGCGGCGACGGTGGTGTAGGTGCGGCGGCCGCTGGGAGCGGCGCCGGGAGTGGTCGCTTTCATACGCACGGCCCTCGATCCTTGAGGAGCGGTCCAACCTATCATCGGCTGCCGATGGGACGGCTTTGCAGCGATATTCCGTCCAGGACGGCGTTACCGCGCCGCGGCGACCAGATCGTTGCGCTCTTGCTCCGACAGTTCACTCGGATGATCGCTGCCGTACACGAATTCCCAGCCGTCCTCGTGCGTCGCGGATTCATGCTCCATGTCCAGCTTGCCTAGCTCGCCGCGTAGTATTTGGGTTGCCGCATCGGCGGAGATGTGATGTTCCTGACAAAATGTGCTGACTCGGTCCAGCCGACGCAGCGTTTCTGCTTGGGGAAGGTTGGCCCGGTAGTAACAGAGCGCGCCGCGCGGGGCCTGGATCAAGAAACTGACGCCGAGCAGCACCGCCAACGCCCACGTCTGGCCCCGCGTCAATGGGCCGGTTGCATCGAGGCGAAACCATCGGCCTTCCCACGCCGGCAGGCCGCCGCAAAGCAGGAGCACCAGCCCCAGCTGCGGCTGCAGGTGGTAGCGGGACCAGGTGGGGGTGTACATGCGGACTTCGTCATAGCCCCACGCCGCCCGGCCGCTGTAAATCAGGAGATAGCTGCCGAAAATCAAGCCGGCGCCCAGCAACGCCAAGCGGCGCTGCGGTGATCGCCACGCCCACCAGGCGCCGGCGGCGAACAGCAGGAGAATCAGCGGCGCGGCGAAGATCGGCCCGACGGTCACGTCGGTGATCCCGAATAGACCTAAACCCAGGTTGTCCACCACGGAGCGCACCGTGAACCACGCGCCGGTCAGCGGTTTGAAGGCTTCCAGGGCCGTGGTGTTGTCCACTTGGTAGTGATATAGGTGCTGAATGGTGGAAAAGGCGGTCAACCACACCACGCCGAGGAACACGGCGGTCCCCAGCAGCGGCGTCAGCCGCAGCAGCCATCCAATCAAGCCGCGACGCCGATCCTCTCCTTCCGTCGGCAGCAGATAGAGACAGCAAAATGGTCCGGCCAGAACGCCGCTGGCGAACCAGCAAGGCGCCAGGGCGCAGCCAGCAATGCACGCCGACAGCCATCCCCATTGTCGATTGTGACGGTAATGCTGAGCCGCCAGCAATGCCAGCAACATGGTGACGAGGGCGTATACGGAAAAGCTCGCAGCGAACCAGTAGACCGCCTGCTGATAAACTGCTGACACGCCGAAGAGAATCATGGCGAACAATCCATAAATCGCGTGACCCAGCTCACGGCGGACAAACAGATGCGTCAAGACCATCGCCAGGATCAATCCGACGACGCCGGTTAGAACTCCGAAGAACGGCAGAGCGGTGGTGCGTCCGGCCAGCTGGACGACGACGAACACCAGCAACCGGCTAAGCGGCATGACATGTTCATTGTTCGGCGCCAGGAGGCCGTTCAGGGTCTTTTGCCACGTCCAGGATTGGGCAAGGATCTGAAAATCGTCCTGCATCAGCACGGCGTGAGACAAGGGCCACGCGTACAGCAGAACGGCCGCCAGGATCGCGGCGGCGCCCAATAATGCCGGAGCATTAGATAAAGAGGAAAAAGAGGCCGGCCGGTGCTGATTCATCCGTCGTCGTTCCGAACGGGGGCGTCGCCTCTTACGATCCGCCGGGCGAGCCAACCGGCGTCACCCGCAAAAAAGGAATCGCCGCCAAGAAAAAACCGCGTTTTTTCCATCTGGGCGCTTGCAATGGCCGGAAAGGTCCGGTACAACACTTCTCAAATCCCACACCGTCCGGCGAGAAGACGGCCAGCGCCGCGGCCGGGTGGCTGAAGTCATTGATGCGAAGGCGCTTCTTCGTTTCAAGTCCTGGTCGTCGGAAAGGTGGATGATCCATGGGCGAGTTCTTTGCGGATAACTGGTATTTCTTCGCGGGCGGGCTGGCCATCGTGATCCTGGTCGGAATCCTCATCTTCCTGCGCATGCGGCGGAAGGACGAGTAGCATTTACCGCGGCACACAAAGAAAAACGGCTGGGGCATGGCGAAAGCCCCAGCCGCCGCGTCATTTTGCGACTCGCGCTCACGGATTCGCTTTCAGTCGCGTTTGACCCTGCGCCCAGTCGCCGACCACGGCCTCCAGAAACACCGACTTCCGATCGCGCCATACCTCTAGCCGGATGTGCTGCCCCGCCGGCATGCCACTGATCTGGTTAATCAGCTGATTCTCGTTACGGATGGGCGCTCCGTCTAGGGCCAGGATCACGTCGTTGGCCTTCACTCCCGCCGCCGCCGCCGGCGTGTCGGGGTAGACCGATTCGATCCACGCTCCTTGGGCCCGGTCCAATCCGAGCTTAGCCGCGTCCGCCGCCTCAAACGACCCGGCGGTCTTCACGCCCAGGTAGCCGCGCGTCACGGAACCCTTCTCCAGCAGCTGTTTGACCACGCGCTTGGCCAAATTGATCGGAATGCTGAAGGCCACGCCGCTGTTGCCGCCGGTGTTCGACGCGATGGCCGTGTTCACTCCCACCACCTCGCCCTCCAGGTTCACCAGCGGTCCGCCGCTGGAACCGGGGTTGATGGCCGCGTCGGTTTGCAGAAAGTCCTTGATGCGGATGGCGGACCCAAGGCTGATCTGGCCGCGCTCGCGGGCGCTGATGATGCCATGCGTCACGGTTTGGTTCAGGCCGAAGGGACTGCCGATCGCCAACACCCACTCGCCGATGTGTACGGCGTCGCTGTCTCCAAGCACCGCGGCCGGCAATCCCTCGCCGGCCTCCAGGCGCAGCACCGCTACGTCCGATTCGGGGTCGGCCCAGACTTGGGCAGTGGTGAAAATGCGATCGTCGGAAGAGCTGACGGTGATATGGTGCGCGTCCGCCTGCGTAATGACATGATTATTCGTGAGTACATAGGCGCCGCGCTGCCCATCCGGCCGAAAGACGACGCCGGATCCGGATTCCTCGATCGTCTTGGTCTTGCCGTCGCG
>DATKHW010000018.1:0-8574 GCA_035546275.1 Gemmataceae bacterium | reverse complement strand
GGCCCTGGGCGACGCCGACTCCATCGGCCGCATCGGCGGCGAGGAGTTCTTGGTCATCGCGCGTGAAACGAACTATGAGGGCGCCGTCAAACTGGCGGAACGGATCCGCTCCGCGGTCGAGCGGACGCCGATTCTCTATATGGATCAGTCGATTTCAATCACGGTGAGCATTGGCTTTGCGGTGGCCGAGGTGGGCGTGCCGGTGGATTTCCTGGAAATGCTCAAAGTAGCCGCCGCCGCCGTGCAGCACGCCAAGGACGCCGGCCGCAATTGCTGCGAGGTTCGGCGCCTGGGCCAGGCCGACGACGTCCCGGCCGTCAGTCCGACTTCTTCATCTCTCCCTTGAACAGGGGCGCCAGGTCCAGCTCGTGGAGCTGCCCCGCCGAAGCTGGCATCTTGCCGAACGCCAGGTGCAAACGCAGGTTTGCCGGTTCGAATACCATCGTTTGAAGGGTTTCGACGCCCTGATTCACGGCGTGCAGCTGCTGATGCAGATCCTCGACGCCCAGCTTGGCTTCGCCGCCGCGCACCTTGTCTAAGGTGTGCAGCCGGCCCACGGAATTGAACGGCACATCCTCCGCCGCCGGTCGCACCGCCGCACTGCAAAAATGGTTTGTGCAGGTACAAACGGCCTGTTCAGACGACCGCTGAACGACTTGCTTGGGCGTGATCTCAAAAACCGCCGTCCCCGTTTTGTCGGCGATCGCCAGGTTGAGCAGCGACGTGCGCGGCATGGATTCCAGGACCTTTTTGGCCTCCGCAATGGTGGTGCAGTCCTCCAGCAGCCGGCGGTGGCACAGGGCATAGGGGACGCCCTGACCGTTATAGCGCGGCTCGCCGTCCTTGGCGTCGTAGACTTCCAGCACCGCAAGGCATAGGCCTGCGTCGTTCATGCCCGACAGCACGCCGACCAGGCCTGGAAAACCAACCGAGACGAAGGCATGTTTCCCCGTCGGTCGATAGACCGTCACGAGCGTGTGTTGGTGAATATAGCCCATCGAGGGATAGTCGAGATTGCGCCCGAACAGCACGCCGCCGGTGGCGCTGCGCGGCGCCTCGATGAGAAGCGCCGAGCATTCAAAGGTGTTTTTCAGATCGAAAAAGGTGTTTGCGACGGTCACGACGTCGGGATCGGCGCCGGACGCCTTTGCGATGGCGTCCATTTCGGCGCGGTATTCGGCCGGAATGTGCTTGGCCATGCCCTTCCCGTTGGCCACGAACAGCGGCCAGGTGAACTCGATGCCGTCAGCCCTGAGCAGATCACGGGTATAGGAGAGAATCCGAGCGCTCGGTTTCAGTGCGAGGCTGCCGACGGCTGCGCCGATTTGCTCGGGGCTGCCGGAGACGGTCAGCACCGGCAGGTCGTTGACGTAATTCAGCTCGGCGCCATCGGCCAGTTTGCAGCAGGGGTAATGAAATGGCTCGTCCTTTTCCGCACTGGAAGAGGAGCTTGGAGCAGCGGCCGACAGCGGCGCCGAGGCGACAAGAGCGACAAGCAGAAGGCGCGGCCTTATCATATTCAAGGGTTTTCCTGCAATGGGGTCGGATGGGCGTGTGCCATTCTATACTGACTCGCGTCGCCGTGTCAGCAGCGAAAGGAGTCCGCCATGAAGTACGCGCTTCTCGGCGCCGGCGGCCAGCTGGGCCATGACCTGCAATCTCGTCTACCAGGCCAAGTCGCCGCCTGGACGCGCGCACAGGCCGACCTAACGCAACCGGCGGCTATGCGTGCGGCTGTCGAGGCGCTGCGGCCCGACGTGGTGGTCAATTGCGCCGCCTATAATCTTGTGGACAAGGCGGAGTCGGACCCGGCTGCGGCTTTTGCGGTCAACGCCTGGGGCGTGCGCGACCTGGCCATGACCTGTCGCGATCTAGATTGCACACTTGTTCATTTTAGCACGGACTACGTGTTTGGTTTGGACCACTCTCGGCGGGCGCCGTGGACGGAGACGGACGCTCCCGGTCCGGTCAGCGTGTATGGCTTGAGCAAGCTAAGCGGGGAATACCTCGTGCGTGCGATCTGTCCTCGACATTTTGTGGTACGCACCTGCGGATTGTACGGCGTTTGGGGCGCCGGCGGCAAAGGCGGCAACTTTGTAGAGACGATGCTGCGCCGGGCGTCGGAAGGGAAACCCCTGCGCGTTGTACAAGACCAATGGTGTTCGCCAACGTACACGGCCGACCTGGCCGCCGCCGCGGCGTCCCTCACGGGAACGGACAGCTACGGGCTTTATCACCTCACCAATTCCGGGTCTTGTTCCTGGTACGATTTTGCGGAGGCCATCCTTGAGACGGCGGGCGTGCAAGGCGACCTGGCGCCGATTACAAGCCGCGAGTTCGGAGCGGCGGCGCGGCGTCCCACCTATAGTGTGCTGGCGCGTACGGGCTATGAGCGCCTAGGATTGCCGGCAATGCGGCCATGGCGCGAGGCCCTAACGGCCTATCTCGACGAGCGCCGGTGGAAAAATCGGACCTGACGGGATCGACGCCGGCTGGGATTCCGGCCGGCTAATTTGTCATCTTCATTACATGAGCTATACTCCGAAAGGGCCTTGTTTCTTTCCCTCCTTCCCACGGCCGTCAGGCCGGCTTCATGGCCGCAACGAGGCACGCCGACATGAGCGAAGAATCGATCATTGCCACCGATTTTGTCGTTACCGAACGCCGAGGTCAGGACCGGCGCGGCCGGCCGGATCGGCGCAAACGCGACATTCCCGTGGCCGTCGAGCGCCGCAGCGGCAAGGACCGGCGATTGCAAGGCGAGCGCCGCCGTCAGGTGGATCCCACCACGTGCGAAAAGGAATACAGCGACGACGAGATCACGTTCATGAAGGCGATGGACCAGTACAAACGGGCCAACCGCCGGCCGTTTCCGACCTGGAGCGAGGTGTTGGAAGTGCTGCGGGCGTTGGGCTATCGCAAGACGGAATCGCCGACGGCGATGCCGGGATTGCCGCTGACGCCCGATGCCAAATAGAAGCTGTGCGCTGCGAGCGGCGGCCGTGCGCCGGCCGCTCGCAATCAGTGCGAACCATATTCCAATCAGATCGCTATTGACTCGCGCCGCCGCCGTGGCTATCCCCCTCCCCCAACTGTCCGCACGATCTCAATCGGGCCAAGCAATCGGGGGAGAACCATGACCCGGACACGGGGCCTTGCAGCCGCGGCGCTGCTGGCCATGGTTGGGGCCAGCGGCTGCCTGGAAACGGCCCATTACGTCTCCTTGGATGCCAACGGCGGCGTGGTGGGCATTCCCGGCCCCGTCGATCAATGGCCAACCCACAACCGCCAAGCGGCGGAAGCCTTGATGCGGCAGAAATGCCCGCAAGGTTATGTCATCGATCACGAGCAGGAAGTGGCCATCGGGCAGACGACCACGCAAAATGCGGCCGGCAACAACGCCAGTTTAAGCTCTGTGGTGTTCGGCGTCGGCGCCGAGAGCCGAACGATGGAAACGCGCCCCATAAATGAATGGCAAATCACCTTCCACGCCCTGCCCGTGGAGGCTCCTGGGCCTGGCCCAACCCCATCGACGCCTCAGGCGCAGGCCGTACAATCTCTTCCCACGGTCACGAATTCAGCAAATCCTGCTCCGCAGCCGTAATGACGTCATAAGCCTCGGCAGGCGTCTCGCCTGCCCGCAGCTCCGCCAGGAAGCCGTCGCGCAGCAGCAGCCGCGTCAGCCGCGCCAGGACGCGCAGGTGCGTGTGATCGTCCTTGCAGCAGATCAGGAAGAAGCAGTCCGTCAGTCCTCCGTTGGGATCGCCGTAGGGCACGCCGGAGGCCGTGCGGCCGAACGCCAGCACCGATTCGCCGAGCGCCGCCGACAGCGGACGCCGCGGGTGCGGAAACGCTACGCCTGTCGGCAGAGCGGTGCTGACCAGCTCCTCGCGGGCGCGCACCGCTTCAAAAATCGCTTCCGGATCGTAAATCTCCCACGACTCCTCGGCCAGTTTCACCATCTCGCGGAGCACCGACGCCTTGGTGGACGCCGCCAGCGGCACGGCCACGCACGCTGGTGAAAGCAAGTTCGCCAGAAGGGGTTCCGCAGTCCCGCCGCGGGCCTCTTCGAACACCGTAAGCTGCTCGTCGGTGTAGCCCGGCATCTGCGATTCGAGCCAACGGTTGATTTCCGCGCGCGCGAAGCGCCACTCGCCGCCCACCTTGTGGCCCGGCAACCGTCCGCGGCTGGCCAGCTTACCCACCTCGCGCGCGTCTCGCCGAAGGTAAGCCGCCAGCTGGTCCACGTCCATCATGTCACTGCCCATAGGCGTAATCCTCCTTTCCGCTACTGCGACTGCTGGCCGTTGCCCTGCGGAGGCGCCGGCGCGGCCACGGCAATCGAAGTGACGAGCAATAGATCAACGACCTCAAACGCTCCATCCGGCTGATTGGCTACCACAATCCTGCCCGGCGGCAATATCGCCAGAAATTCGTTGTGGACGACCGGGATGGCCCGGCCGTCCGCTAGGTGAAGGATGAACGGCACAAACGGCCGCGCCCGGTGGAATGAGCGAACCTGCTCAATGGTCACGGCGTTTCTTTCTCCTTGTGCGTCAGCAGCCCCGGCAGCTCGAAACCGTGTCCCCCCTTGAGCAGCTGCCGCTGCGCTTGCGTCTGCTGGCCGAGGCCCCACAGCCGAATGAAGCCCTTCGCCGCCTCATGATCGAACTGATCGCCGCTCTCGTACGTCGCCAGCTTCTTGCTGTACAGGCTGTTCTCGCTCTTCCTGCCGACCACCGTGGCCTTGCCCTTGTACAGCTTCACCCGCACCTGGCCCGTTACAAACCGCTGGCTGCTCGCCACAAAGGCGAACAAATCCTGGTGGAACGCGGAGAACCACAATCCATTATAGATGATGTCCGCATATTCCTGCGATACCACCGTCATAAACCGCTGCACCCGTTTATCCAGGCAAAGTGTTTCCAGCTCATGGTGAGCCTCATGGACAATCACAGCGGCCGGCGCCTCGTACAGCTCGCGCGACTTGATGCCGACCAGCCGGTTCTCGACGTGGTCGATCCGGCCGACGCCGTGCTGGCCGCCGAGCTGATTCAGCCGCTGAATCAGCGGCACGCCGTCCATCCGCTGGCCGTCCAGCGCGACCGGCTTGCCCTGCTCAAAGTCGATGACGAGGTAGACTGGCTCGTTCGGCGCCTTGACCGGGTCAGTCGTCCAGGCGAAGGCGTCGGCCGGCGGCTCGTCCCACGGATCTTCCAGCACGCCGGCCTCGCAGCTGCGGCCCCACAGGTTCAGGTCCACGCTGTACGGGCTTTTCTTCGTCGCCTCCACCGGGATGTTGTGCGCGGCCGCGTAAGCCAGCGACTCGTCGCGGCTCATCTTCCATTCGCGCACCGGCGCAATGATCTTCAAATCCGGCGCCAAAGTCTGGAAAGTTACATCAAATCGCACCTGGTCGTTGCCCTTGCCGGTGCAGCCGTGGGCCACCGCCTTGGCGCCGTGCTCCTTGGCCGCGTCCACCATCAGCTTGGCGATCAGCGGCCGACCCAGCGCCGTGGCCAGCGGATATTTCCCTTCGTAGATCGCCCCGGCCATCAGCGCGGGGAAAACGAAGCAATCGACGAACAGGTTGCGCGCGTCGATGGCGACCGCGTCCACGGCCCCCGTGCGCAGCGCCTTTTGCCGGATGCGCTCAATGTCTTCGCCTTGGCCCAGATCGACGGTGAACGCGACCACGTCGAGGTTGTACTTCTCGCCGATCCACGGCACCATGACGCTGGTGTCCAGACCGCCGGAATAGGCGAGAATGACCCTGTCGCGCTTCGCTGTCCCGGTCGCCATCGGTGCGCATCCCTGATTGTGAAAATAAACTCCGCGCGCCGGTCGCAACCGCCGGTGCGATTCTGTCATTTGGCGAAGTATTTCAGCTTGGGAAAGAGGGGAAGCCTTGTCAATGCCATTTCACTTGCTCGTGCCGCGCGGCGTGCTGGAAGGGATGATAGCGCAGGCGCTTGCGGAGCAACCGTTGGAATGCTGCGGTTTGCTGGCGGGCGTGCGGGAAGAAGCGAAAACGGGCGAAAACACGACGGAACCAGTCGGACGGGTCGTGCGGCGCTATCCGCTGGTCAATGAGGCCGCCAGTGCGCGGGAGTTCGTTTCTGAGGCCCGCAGCATGTTCGACGCCTGTACAGACATGCGCCTCCGCGGCCTTGAGATGTTGGCCGTATTTCATTCGCATCCTACTTCCAGGCCGGTCCCAAGCCGCACCGATCTGGAGCGGCATGGCATGGAGGACGTGGTCTGCATAATCGTGTCTCTCGCCGGCGCCGCGCCGGAGGTTCGGGCATGGCGGCTGACGGACGTGGATTACCGAGAGGCGCAGTGGACGGTGATCGACGATAGCGCATACGCACCGTAAATCGCCTTGTCAATTCGGGTGGGTCGGGGTATCTTCCCGCTCCCTATGCGCCGGACGCGACGACGCTTTCGCCGCAGGCGAATTGAGGTTTCCATGAGCATGCACGTCGCCGTCCGCCGTCGCATTTGGGCCGCCGCAACGACCGCCGCCCTGGCGCTGCTGGTCGGGTGCCACTCCCTCAATGTGAATGCACCGCAGCGCACCGAAACCCGCTCCGACGGCCCTGCGCCGCCGCCGCTGCCCTCCAAGTACTCGTTCCGCGTGGCGCCCTACGTATTCGTGTCCGATTTCGAGGTGCCGCGCGACCAGCCGCTCTTTCAGGAGCTGGCCGACATGCGCGACCAAATTGACAAGGAACTGCAGCTGCCGCCGAGCACCACCAGCGTGCAGGTATATCTGTTCGAGGATCGGAAGAGTTACGAGCATTTTATGCAGGCGCGCTACCCTGACCTGCCGCAGCGCCGCGCCTTCTTCATCGCGCAGCCGCGGACCATCGGCGGCGCCGACGACCTGGAGGTGTACACCTTCTGGGGCGATCGCATCCAGCAGGACCTGCGTCACGAGCTGACGCACGCCCTGCTGCACAGCGTCATCCGCGACGTGCCGCTGTGGCTGGACGAGGGGCTGGCGGAATATTTCGAGCTGCCGCCCGATTGGAAGGGCGTCAACCCAGCCCACGTCGAAAACATGCTGCACACCGGCTCTTTCCCCTACAAAGCCGATCTGCCGCGTCTGGAAGGGCTGACCAAGGTCGAGCAGATGACGCCCGCGGAGTACCGCGAATCGTGGGCCTGGGTCCATCTGATGCTTCGCGATAAACCGGAAGCCAAGGCGGTGCTGACGAGCTACCTCCGGCAGCTGCATCAGACCGCGGCCGCCGGTCTGCTGGAGCCGAAGCTGGCCGGCGTCTACTCATCGCCGGATGATGCGTTCGATCGCCATCTGGCGCAGCTGGACGCGACCATTCGCGCCGACGCCGGCGAGCATTGAGCATGGCTGGAACGGCGCCGCGTCGCTCCTGGCGTTTGAGTTACATGTGTTCATCCGACAATCCAAACAGCCCTGCAATAGTTTTTTGAATAACGGCGTCCGCTTTCCGAACAGCGCGCTGCAGCCGAGCTTGTGCCGCGGGCACGGTCGCAGCAACGAGCTGAGACGCCAGGACGGACCGGCCCTCGCCCCGCCGGTTCAGCGCCGAACAGCCGCCGGACTGGCGAATCGCCGCCGGCAATGGAAACGCGGCCAGGTGTTTGATTTTCAGCTCCGCAAAAACGCGCCCCCGACGCGGCTCGATCGTCCGGAAATACCAGGTCATGAAGGCGCTGTTGAGCAGAGCGCAAAGCCCATGAAGCGACAATTCGCATCCTCGTTTTGGAAAGACAAGGAAGAAGTTATTGCTTGCATAGCGCTTTTCACAGTCGAGCGCGGCGAGAACATGGTCGCCGGTGCGGCGTACGAGGATTTTGTCCTGGGCGTGCCACTCGGGTTGGCCGGCGTTCGCATAGCGCTCCTTGGTTTTTCGGCCCGGCACGGCGTCGAGCCGGATGTACTTGCCGTTCCACTGCAAGTGGTAGGGGTGAATTTCGTCGCGCCCGAACAGCAGCGGCATGCAGCTATCATCCTGACGGCGATTCAAGAACAGTTCGTCCCGGATATTGCCGCTATGAACGCCTTCGTGGACCTCAAAATAATCCCCAAGACGCGGGCAATTCTCCAGTCGTCGCAAGACCGCGCGCTTTTCCGGCGTCAGGCGCAGGTTGAAAGTCAGCCGGGGATTGGTCCAGAAATCGCCCTGGCGCATTTCCTGCACAAGCGGTGCGTCTGGATCGTGGATCGCGATCTGCACCACATGGCCGTCCCGCGCCGGCGCCTTCACGCCGACTATCGTGCCAGCGTCGATCACTGCGTCGGCGAATGCCAGGCCCCACCAGTCGATCGCGCGCAGCGCCAGCCGCTGAAGAAGTAATTTGCGCGTCTCAATATAGTCTTTCAGCAGGACGATGTCGGGCAGCACCATCCCAAAGAAGCCGCCGGGCCGCGTCAGTTCGATTCCCTTCTCGACGAAGGGGCGAAAGAGATCGTAGATCCCTTTCGTCGATGGATAGCGCCGCCACAGGTATTGCTTGATTTCGCGCTCATTGGCGACCGCCTTCTGACCCCACGGCGGGTTGCCGATCACGGCGTCGAAGCCGCCG
>DATKHW010000017.1:0-7836 GCA_035546275.1 Gemmataceae bacterium | reverse complement strand
CGAACGGATAGGCGAAAAAGCGCACCCGTCGGCCGAGGCGCTTCTCCAGGATCGCCTTCGAGTCGAATATCTCCTGTCTCGCCTCCTCATAGGAGGCGACGCCGAGGTTGGGATGCGTGGCGGTGTGCGAACCGATTTCGTGGCCCATCGCGGCCATCTCGCGCACGTCATCCCAGCTGAGATTGGGCATCGGCGGCAGACCGCGGTCCCAGGGAAAGGCGCGCTCCGTACCGACGAAGCTGGTGGGCACAAAGAAAGCGCCGGGCAGGTTGTATTCGGTCAGGACGCGGGCCGCAAAGAGGTTGTCGCGGTAGCAATCGTCGAATGTGACGGCCACGCTTCGCGACGGCATGTCGCGGCCGGAGCGAAGCGTATCGAATACCTCGGCCAGCGGGACCACATCGAAGCGACGGCGCAGCAGTCGGCACAGGGCGCGGAACCGGCTGGTGGAGATCGTCAGGCCGTCCTCAGGAACGGCGTCGGTGACGCGGTGGAAGAGCAGGACCGCCATGAAACGCTGGCCGGCCTGGCGCGCTAGCTGCTCCTGCAACCAGGCCGCGCCGGAGAACAGGTAGACCGCACATAGAGCCGATTTCGTCCACGTCTTGAGGCGGCTCATAGGGGATGACGGTGGTGCCGTGTACGGTGCACGAAACGCGGGCGCCGGAGCGTGACGCCTCTATGACACCGTAGGTCATAATCGACGCTCTCGCAAACCGTCGCGCCGTCCCGGCAGCGATTCCGCACTTCACCGATCGCCGTTCCATTCAATGTCGAGCGTGGAAGCCTCCGTCAGGCTGACGCCGAAGCGCCGCGCCCGCCGATGCAAAGCGGCGAAGGTCAGAAATTGTCCGATGAATGGCCAAAGGTCGTCGCCCCGGAAGAACACGTCGCGGGCGCCCAAGATGGCGGCGCCCCAGCGGCGGAAACGTCGCCATGATCGCACCGACCGCGGCAGCTGGGCCGCCATCAGCAATGCGTACATCGAGGCACGGCCCCGGCGCGGCTGGAGCGGATGGGCCGTCTCGCCGAGAAACGCCGGCACAAACGCCGCGTCGTCCGCGAAGAGATGCACGCCGCTCGTCGTCCGCGGGTTGCACTCGATGGCGAAGAGCCGGCCGTCCGGCGTCTCGATGAAGTCGAAGGCCATTTGTCCGGTGAAGCGCTCCGCGCGCACAAACGCCTCAACCCATGCCCGGCTGGTTGGATGATCGAGCGCGGCATGCGCGACCGCCGCGCCCAGGCCAAATGTGAACTCCGCGAGGTAGGCGGAGTGGACGGTCAGCCGACCCGTATGGGCGACGCTGTAAGTGCAGATTTGCCGGCCCGGGACGTAATCCTGGGCGACCCACGGCCGCCGTTCGCTGACAGCCGCCGGCAATTCCGCCCTGGTTCGCGGTCGGACCACGGTGTGCGCGGCGAACCGCGAGTAGACCGGCTTGAAGACGAGATCGCGGCCCGACGCCAGCGCCTGCTGCGCCTCCTCGGGATTTGTCAGCAGGATCGTCGGCGGTGCAGCGAGCCTGTGCCGCTGAGCGGTTTGCACGAACAGCCACTTGCTGTGCAAGCGATGAAGCTTGTCGATGTTCTCCGCGAAGACCGTGCAATACGGCGCGAGGTGTTCATAACCTTTTGCGATGGTGAAAATCTCTTCGCACGTCGGAATAAGCAGGTCTATGCGCTCCGTCTGAATGATGTGGCGCAAGGCGTCGATGCAGCCGGGCGGGTCGCGGTTGGGCCATGGGATCACGTAGCTGCGAGCGACGGCCCGCGACCACCGCGACGGATGCCATGGCAAGCTCTCCGCCACGACCACGCGCCAGCCGGCGGCGCGGAACAGTCGGGCCAATTCCAGCGCGGCCGCGGCGCGTCCGCCGGTGATGAGAAGGCGCTTCATGGCGGCCCCGGCTTACGTCCAACAAAGCGGTAATAGGGCATGGGCAGCCAGCGCAGGCGAGCGCGATGCTCGGAGAAATGAACGGGGGTAAATCGCCGATGCAAGTAGGAAACGTGATCGGGGCTGAGGAAGACGTCGTCGGGACCGAACCAAAGCGGCCAGAAGACGCGTGTGGACCAGGGATGGCGCTTCCAACCCGCGTGCGGGTGCTTGCGGGCGACGTAGAAATCGACGACGCCGATGGTTCCTCCTGGTCGGAGCAATCGCCACGCCTGATCGACCGCCACGAACCAGTCCGGGATCATTGTCAGCGAGTAAGAAAAGGTCACGACGTCCACCGGCGTGCAGCGGGGCTCAAATGTCGTGGCGTCGGCCTCCACCGCCTCGACATTCTTCCAGCCGCGGGCCGCGATACGGCGGCGCGCGGCGCCAAGCAAGCCCGAACAGAGATCGACGACAGAAACTTGACGGAGCAAGCGAAGGCGGTCGCCGATGTATTCAAGGTTGGCTCCAGTGCCGCCGCCCATCTCAATCCAGACGCCGCCTTCCGGCGTCGGCAGCGCTTCGTACAGCTCGCGCCGGCCGCACAGGAAACGGGCCCGCGACTCGTCGTAATAGTCCGCCTGCGGGCCGTAGAAGCTGTTGAGGCGCTCAGCGTGCGTGCGGCCTCGGATGGGCGAGAGAAAGAGGTGATAAAGCAGTTTCAGGTCGCGTGAGAAGGCCATTGGCGTCCCGCGGCGCTCGCCTGTCAAAACGTCAGCGCCGCCGCTCCGAGGCTTAGCCCCGCTCCGGTCCCCACCAGCAGCACGCGCTGGCCCCGCCGCACGTCGCCGGCGTGGACCGCCTCGGCCAGCGCCAGTGGAATCGACGCGGCGACGCAGTTGCCGCGCGTGGCCAGGTTCAGCACCAGCTGCTCGGGCCGGAAGCCCCAGCGCTCCGTGCATTGCGACACCCCCAGACGGCTGGCCTGGTGCGGCACGACCCAGTCGATTTCCATGCGATCCCAACCCAGCCGGGCGAAGAACGCGTCGAGAAACGGCCCCATCACGCGCAGGGCCTGTTTGAGCACCGGTCGGCCGCGCATGTGGAACTGGTTCATCTCCGGCGTCGTGTTCGGATCGCTGGGGTGGTGCAGATAGCCGCCGCCGGGCAGCTCCGTCAGCTCGGCGCCGCTGCTAAACGTGGCGAACGCGCTCCCCTCCAGAGCGCTGGATTCGCCGGGGCCGGCGGCCGTCAGCACGGCGGCGGCGGCGGCGTCGCCGAACAGCACGACCGTTTCCGGCTCGCGCGCCTGCATCATGTGCGACGGAATTTCGCTGCTGCAAATCAGCACGGTCCGGTACACGCCGGATTCAACCAGTGGCGCCGCCGTGTGCAAGGCAACGAGGAAGCTGAGACAGGTGGCGTCCACGTCAAAGCAGAAGCTGCGCCCTTCCGGCAGATCCAGCTCGCGCTGAATGAACGCGGCCGTACAAGGGATGAATTGCTGCCGGCAGACCGAAGCGCTGATGACCAGGTCCACATCCTCCGCCTCGACGCCAGCCTGATCTAAAGCATCCCGCGCGGCGAGCGCAGCCATCTGGACGGCCGTCTGGCCGGCGCTTCGCCGGCGCCGCTCCCGAACGCCGACCATCTGTTCCGCCCATCCCGGAGCGAGGGCAAGTTCTTGTTCCAGTTGCGCGCTGGGGAGGCGGTGCGGCGGCAGATACGCGCCCATTCCGGCGATTTTGATCGGGCGGCGAACAAAGGGCAGCTCGCAAGAACAATTCCCTTTCATTGCCGTCGCAACGACTGCACTATGCTGGGCCATGGGACGCCTCGGGAAGAAACGTAGTGGCCACTAACTTAACGTACCGGCAGCATAGCCGAAAGGTTTCACGGCTGTCGAGAGAAATCGCGAGGCCGACCGTGAGAAACTTCAAGCCGCAGCGCGGTCCCCGAACGCCGGCGCCGCGGCTATAACTTCCCGAAAGGCGGCCCACGGAGGACGGTTCATGCGCATCCTGGTGACCGGCGGCGCGGGCTACATCGGCAGCCATGCGGTGAAGCTGTTCTTGGCGCGCGGCCATGACGTATGGATCTATGACAATCTGTCGATGGGCCATCGCGCGGCCGTGCCAGCCGAGCGCCTGGTGGTCGCCGATCTATCGGAATCGCAGCGGCTGGACCACGCGCTGGTGCTGCACCGCATCGAGGCGGTCGTCCACTTCGCGGCTTTCGCGTTCGTCGGCGAATCGGTGACGCAGCCCGCGAAGTATTACCAAAACAACCTCGTCAACACGCTCAATCTGCTGGACGCGCTGCGCCGACACGGAATTGGCCGATTCGTCTTCTCCAGCACCTGCGCCACCTACGGCCTGCCCGACCGCGTTCCGATCACGGAGCAGGAGAAGCAGAAGCCGATCAACCCCTATGGCCATACGAAGCTGGCGGTCGAATTCGCACTCGCCGATTACGCCGCCGCCTATGGCTGGGGCTATGCCGCGCTGCGCTATTTCAACGCAGCCGGCGCCGCTCCGGACGGCGCCATCGGCGAGGATCACGATCCGGAAACGCACCTGATTCCCATTGTGCTGCAAGCGATCATGGGCCAGCGGCCGGCCGTCGAAGTTTATGGCACGGACTACCCGACGCCGGACGGCACGTGCATCCGCGATTACATCCACGTGGACGATCTGGCGGAAGCGCACCTGCTGGCGTTGGAAGCGCTAACGCCAGGCAAGCAGATGCTCCTCAACCTGGGGACCGGCCGCGGTTACAGTGTGCGCGAGGTGATCCGGACCGTCGAGGAGGTCACGGCCAAGATGGTCCCCGTAAAGGAGGGGCCGCGACGATCCGGCGATCCGCCGGCGTTGGTGGCGGCGTCGGAGAGGGCGCAGCGCGAGCTGGGCTGGAAGCCGCGGTTTAGGGACATCCGATCGATCATCGAAACGGCGTGGAAGTGGCATCGGGGGCATCCGAAGGGGTATGATGATTGACGCCGGTTACGTCGCTCCACCCCTGCGGCTCCCGTTGAGGACCGTGCTTGTGAACCGCTTAATGGCGCTTGCGGCGTTTTCGCTGGTTGTGGCCGCAACTGGCCGGGCCGACAGCATTCCGCGAACGCCGATGCGAGAGCTGACCGTGGAGGCCGCGAACGTCGTGCTGGCGTCGCCGGCCTCCGACGATCCGGCCAAGTGCAGGGTCCTGCGCGTCTTTATCGGGGATCAGCTGAAGGAAGGCGACATCTTCGAGATGGATGAAGTGTCGCTCAACGCGCTCGCGCTGCCTGTCGCAGAAGATCGGCCCGAAAAAAAACGCGCACACCCAAAGGAGGCGATACTCTTCCTTGGACCGAGAGAGCCGAAAGGCCCGCCGCGCTTCCCCCTGGCGGGCTTGAGGCTCCGAACCGTGGATGGGAACGTTTACCTGGCCGAGTGCAATGATCTCTCCTGGGACAACAGTCTGCATTCTTACCCTCACGCCATCGTCTGGGACGATCTCGTTCGGAAAGTCGCAGCCGACGCGGCCGAAATACATCATATCCTGTCCTTGAAAGAGATAAATGAGGCTCACCGGAGGAACCAGGCGCTGCTGGACTGGGTGGAGCATCATCGATCAGAGTTCGGCGGCGGCTTGCAACTGGTGGGCGGCGACGAGCCGACGAACGGCTGGGGTTCGCTGGAACAGGACGTATTTAGGTGGATTCTTGCCAGCGACAACATCCATGACATCTGGGCGGCCGTCGATCTGTATGCTCAACTCAACCGGGGCGGGCTTCCTGGCGGGGTGGGAAATGCATTCGCCACATCGGCGGGGCGTGATCTGCTGCTTTCCGTTGGCACGGATAATGGAATTCTGATCGGGCGCCGGGTTCGTGCTCTGGAATTGCTGTCCTACCAGTTATGGCCGCAAGGCCGGAAAACGCGGCCCGGCGCGGAGCGCCTGGATTCAAAAGAACAAGCGGCTCTGATCGACCGTGTTGCGCCGCTGCTCAAACAGCCGGATCAGACCTTGAGAATCGCAGCGGCGAGCCTCTTGCTAGACGCGAGCGCGCCTCCCGGTGAGGCGTTGGAGTCCTGCGGCACGCAACGCGCTCTGCCCGCCCTGCTTAACGCCTACAAGGACCAGCCGCCGGGGCCGGCGCGCAACGCTCTCGCCCGAGCCGTCAACGGCATCGCCGGGGCGAAGCAATGGCAAGAGCTAACCGGCAATGGCCAAGGCCTCTTGGCCGTATTTGAGGACCCAGGGACGTATTGGCGGGGAGCCATGCCGGACCTCCCCGGCCGCCAGACCACCGACTTTTACTGCTGGCTGGCTTTTCAACATTGGCACTTCCGCTTCGGGGTTAAAGCAACCCTGGTTCTCGAGCAGCTTGACGAGAAAGGCAAAGTCGTCGAATCCAAAGAGGTGGCAGACAATTCGATTTTCTTCATGCCGACAGCTCCGGACCGTCCGGAGGTTGACTATCCAGCGTACGTCAATCTGTCGATGGCGGGTTTCACGCCCGGCCTGTGGCGGATGACGGCTAGAGGCGTGGCGGAGGATGGCGGCAAATGGACGTCGGAACCGCGCATCCTTCGCCTGAACCCGCCGCCGCAACCGGGTCAACCGCCGTCTTTGGCCCCCCGAATCGTCTTCGACCCCTGACCCCCATGCTCGAACTGACCGCCGCCAACGCCGCCGATTACGTGCGCCGCAAGGGCTGGATTCGCCCCGGCCCCGTCGAGGTCGAGCCGCTGGGCGGCGGCGTGTCCAACGCCATCCTTCGGGTCCGAACACCAGAGCGCGTCTTTGTGCTGAAACAGTCGCGGCCGCAGCTCCGCACGCGCGACGCCTGGTTTAGCGATCTCGACCGCGTCTTCCGCGAACAGGAAGTCATGCACGTGCTCCATCCGCTGTTGCCGCCGTTGACGGTCCCCGAAATCCTCCATAGCGACCGCAATGATTATGTGTTCGCCATGTCGAGCGCCGCCGACGGCGCCCGATCGTGGAAGGAATCGCTGCTCGCCGGCGCCATCGACATGGCCATCGGCGAGCGCGCGGGCGCCGTCCTCGGCCGGATGCACGATGCTACCGCGCGGAACCCGTCCCTCATTGAATCCTTCCACAATCGGACCGTCTTCGTGCAGCTGCGCGTCGATCCGTTTTACCGCCGCATTCAGGAGCGCCGGCCGGAAGTCGCGGCCGCCGTCGCCCCGCTGGTCGACGGTCTGATGGCGTCGCGCGAGGCGCTTTGCCACGGCGATTACAGCCCCAAGAACATTCTCACGCATGAACATGGCTTCACACTGGTCGATTACGAAACGGCCCACCAGGGCGATCCAGCGATGGACCTCGGTTTCTTCTTGAGCCATCTGCTTCTCAAGGCGGCGCGACGTCCCGCGGAACGGCGACGCTTTTTCGAGCTGACCCGCATGTTCTGGCGCGGCTACGGTTCTCTGGCGACGTTCATCCCGCAGGCGCAAATGGAGCGGCGAGCCGTCGGCCACTGCGGTTTATGCCTGCTGGCCCGCATCGACGGCACGAGCCCCGTCGATTACTTGGCGGCCGAGGATCAGCGCGAGGCCGTGCGGCGGCTTGGCCGCGCCCTCCTGCTGGAACAGCCGACGGCTTGGGAGGACGTTTTGGCGCAGGCCGACGCGGAGATCGCCGCATGAGCGCAACCATCAGCCAAATTCATGCCCGTGAAGTGCTGGACAGCCGCGGCCAGCCGACGGTCGAAGTCGAGGTCACGTGTCGCGGCGGCGCCGTTGGCCGAGCCATCGTGCCGTCCGGCGCCAGCACCGGCCGCCATGAAGCGGCGGAGCTGCGCGACGGCGACCCGATCCGCTTCGGCGGCAAGGGCGTCCGTAAGGCGGTCGCCAACGTCCGCGATCTGTTGACTCCGCGGTTGATCGGCATGGATGCGGCCGACCAGGGGCGCATCGACCGCGTCCTGTGCGAGATCGACGGCACGC
>DATKHW010000016.1:0-4006 GCA_035546275.1 Gemmataceae bacterium | reverse complement strand
CGGCGCCGGTGGGTCTGACGACCAACCCTACAAAATCAATCCCCAAACATTCCTATTCCCCATCCGGTCGGCGAACCGTACAGCGACCGCGCAACGCCGCAGCTGCCGCACCCTACGTTACTACCGCCGCACTGAGCGCAGTTCTTTTCCCGGCACGGCGTGCCCAGGAAGTAGAGATACAGCGGGACCCAACGGCCGCAGCAGCAGCTGCGGCATTCACCGCACTGGATTCGGTGCAGCGGACGGTAGTTAAGCCAAGCCCGCAGCCCGCCATTGTGGCCGGTGCGGCAGCCGCAACTGGCGCAAGTGCTGCAAGCGCCGCAGCCGGCCGCGGGCGCGGCGGCCTGGACAGGGAAAGACTGCTCCGGCGGCAGAGGCGACAAGACGACGGATTCCGCGGCCTGAGCCGCGGCCGTCCCTCCCAGCAGCGCAAGGGCAGCGATCAGGGTTCCGAGTGGCTTCATGCCTGCACCCTCTCTCTTGGGTCGTCGAATAGAATCCGCGCCGCCGCCCCATGCGGCGCAAGCCGCGAAATCCTCCCGTACTGCATCGGCATTTCTCGGAGGAAAAGGTAAGACGAAGTGACTGTTGCGGCGCCTGGAAACGGCGCAATACGGGGAAGGAAAAAAGGACGCGGCACCGGTTGCGCCAAAAAAGCCCCAACCGGCGCCGCGCTGATCTCACACAAGCGGCCTTACTGATTGAACTGCATTCCCTGCCCGCCGAAGTTGCCGCGATTGCCGCGGTTGCCGCGATTGCCGCCGTTGCCGCGGTTGCCCCCGTTGCCGCGGTTGCCGCGGTTGCCGCCAAAGGCGCCCGGCTGCTGACCAAAGGCACCTTGGCCTGGGAAGCCGCCGGCCGAAGGCTGGCCCGGGAAGCCGTTGGAGGCGACCGCCGTTCCGCCCTGCGCCTTCTGATACCGCATTGCCTCGTCGATGGTGATGAAGCCGTCGCCGTTCAGGTCCATGGCCTGGAAATCGCTGATAGAACGGCCTTGCTGCTTCCACTCGTAGAGGCTGACTTGGGCGTCCTGGTCGGCGTCATAGCTGGCAAACCACGCGGGCATACCTTGCGGCAAGCTGCCGGCGCGGTAAACCACGGTGCGTTTGTCCTCGGGCGGCGGCAGTTCACCGTCCTCGCCGGGAAGATCGGGGTTGGCGGCGGGGTTATTTGGGTCGTTCGGGTTCTGGCCATTGCCCTGAGCGGTGCGGTCCCTCTGCCGCTGGTCCATGCGCTCCTTCATCAGCTGGGCGAACTGGTCGCGCGTCAGCTGGCCGTTGGTGATGCCCATGCGCTGCATGAATTCATTGATGCGGTCCGCGGCGTTGGGGTCGCGCATCTGCGCCATCGGCAAGTATTGTTGGACGTCGATGTAGTCCTTGCCGCCCGAAATCATGTTGAAGATCATGTTCGGGTCGAATTGCCGGCCGCCGCCTTGCCGGCCGCCGCCTCCGGGACCGCCCATGCGTATCTGGAAGCCGCCGCCGGGACCGCCCTGCGTCCCGCCGAAACCGCCCGGCTGCCCTCCGCCCGGCTGAAACCCACCCGGAGGGCCGGGTTGACTCAGGCCGATGGTCGGCCCCGCCAGCGCCAGGGCGCCGCCCATAAGTAAGAACGTGCGGAAGCGAGTCAGTCGCATGGAGGGGCCTCCGTCCAGCCTTCGCGTGGAACCGCTGTGGTGGAACATCCCGGGATTATAACCCCGACTGCTCCCGAAAGTCTCGACAAATCCGGCGCAATTTCGGGATCGTTCAGCGATTTGTGGCGAAAGCGGAGGCGACTATGCCAATGGGCAGCCCAGCCGCATGGCACTGGCCGGGTCGTCATCCGAACATCAGAAGCGAGCCGTAGCTCGGAGTGCGCTGAAAGCGGCAATTCAGCTTCCATTCGTCGCCGGCCAGAACGCAGGTTTTGACCTCCACCAGTACGGGAGGCGTGGTGCGTGGCGCATCGGTCGGTCGCACTTTCCAGAAGGAGCCGACTGGCACGGGCTGGCGGATCATCAGACACAGACCGCCGACGGAACGGTCCACCACCCAGCCCGTTTGCGGCTGCGCCTTTTCATCTGGATCGGTCATATGCACAGTCACGGGGTGGCCGCCGCGGCGCCCAGCCGCTCGGCGGTCATTGGCGGGGCCCTGCCCATCCGCTTCGTCGGGCGTCACCCGGTCCTTGGGAGCGGCCGTGTTGGCATAGCGCCGCCGGCTCGCGGTCCAACCAAGCACGAAGGCCAGGCTTGCGGTGCCGAGGCCGATCAGCAGGAGCGGCCAGATCGCACCCACCATGTCGCCCAGATCGGTTAGCCGGAAGTTCCCCATAACTGCATGTCTCATCCGCGCCACGGGTCGGACGCGATCGCGTCCCACGGCGCAGCCCGCGCCGCGCGCAAGTCTAGTGCGCCGGCGGCGGCGGTGCAAGAAACGGTACAGATTGGCGGCCGGCGATCATTGCGGTTCAGTGTTCGCCGGCTCAGCGGGGGCAGGAAAAAAAAGAAGGGCTTCGTCGATTGCCGCCGGCGGCGACTCCGCGACAGCCGCGCTGGGAGCGTCTTCCCCGGGCGCGGCATCCACGCCGCCAGTCGCCGGCGTCTTGCGCTTGGCGCCGGAACGGCGCCGCCGCGATTTTTTCTTGGCCGGCGCCGAATCGCCGTCGCCCTGGCTCGCCGCGTCCATTTCCGAACCGAACCGCGTCACCACGTAGGTCCGGCTGCGCTTGTCCGTCTCCAGATCGAGCAAGCCTTCCTTCTTGGCGTCCTCCAGCAGATCGCTGAAGCTGCGGTAACCATAATACGATTCGTTGAACGACGGCTTTTTCCGCTTCATCGTGTCCTTAATCATCGACGACCACAGTACATCCTTGTTCTCGCGGCGCAGCGCCGTCAGCGACTCCATCAGCAGAGCGAACGCTTTGCGTTTCTGCTCCGGCACGCGCGCATCCACGGCCGGCGCAATGGACGGCGCCTGTCCGAGGTCTTCATAGTAGATGAACTCGTCGCAGTTGTCGCGCAGCAGGTCGGAGGTGGATTGCTGCATCCCCAGGCCGATGACGTGCTTGCCCAGCTCCTTGAGCTTGGAAACCAGCGGAGAGAAGTCGCTGTCCCCGGAAACAACGGCGAACGTGTTGATATGTTCCTTGGAATAAGCCAGATCCATGGCGTCCACGCACAGGCGAATATCGGCTGAGTTTTTGCCCGTTTGGCTGCGGCGTGGGATTTCGACCAGCTCAATCGCCGCTTCGTGCAGCGGGGCTGTGTAGGGCATGAAACGGCTCCAATCGGCGTAGGCCTTCTTCGCGACGATTTTGCCTTTCTCGACCAGCCGTTCCAGAACGCGCACGATGTCGAAACGATCGCGGCGTCCCTGAAAACCCAGGGCCAGGTTCTCGAAATCGATAAACACCGCCAGGGAGCGTTCACCGTCGTTCACGGCACTTCCTCCGGGAGGTCGGCCGAAGGTAGTGTAGCCGCGGCGGCGCGGCGGGAATAGGGCAATGGCCGCTAACCCGAAGTGCAAGCAACGGTTTAGCGAAATCCCTGGTTTGCGCTTCGGGTTAGTGAGCCGCAAAATGAAAGCGGCCCCCGAATACCGGGGGCCGCCGTGCATCTGGGCGAAGGGGGGTTACTGTGGATTAGCCTCGGTTTGGCGGAGTGCCGCGGTTGCCGCCGCGGCTGCCGCGATTGCCGCCGCCGCGGTTGCCGCGCATCGGGGCCGGGAACTCAAATGCGTCGCCGGTCAAGTCCTTCCAGGTCTTCTTCTGATCGTCCGTCAAGCCGTTGACGACTTTATCCAGCGCGTCCTTCCGCATACCCTGAATCTTGGTCATCAGAGCGGCCCGATCGCCGCCCTGGCCGGCGTTCTGGAAGAGATCCTGCATGTCCTTCTGGAGGCCGTCCTGGACATCCTTGATGCTCTTCTTCTGATCGTCGGTCAGCTTCAGGGCCGTCGCGACGTCGTCTTTGCTGAACGCCTGCAGGCCGGCCGCCTGGACTTCCAGCTGCTGGAAGCGC
>DATKHW010000015.1:0-8235 GCA_035546275.1 Gemmataceae bacterium | reverse complement strand
GACCGTGTGGCCCGAAACGCCGCGCACCGAGGAGATGCTCGACTGCGTGCGCAAGGGGGAGCCGGATGCCGTCGATGGGCTGCTGGCCGCCCACCGCGAGCCGCTGCGCCGCATGATCGATCTGCGCCTCGACCCGGCCCTGGCCGCCCGGCTCGACGCCAGCGACGTGGTGCAGGACGTGCTGCTCGAAGCCCACCGCCGGCTCAGCGATTACCTGCGCCATCCGATGATGCCGTTCCAGCTCTGGCTGCGGCACATCGCCAAGGACCATCTCATCGACGCCCACCGCCGGCATCGCGTCGCCCAGCGCCGCAGCCTCGATCGGGAACAGCCGCTGGCGTCCGGCCGATTCAGCGACGAATCGTCCTTCGACCTGGCCGGGCAGCTGCTCGACCAGGAGCGGACGCCGGCTTCGGAGGCGGTGCGCCGCGAGCTGCAACGGCGTCTGGAATCGGCCGTCGCGGCGCTGCCGGAAGGGGATCAGGAGATCATCCTGCTGCGGCACGGCGAGCAGCTGTCCAATCAGCAAGCGGCCGAGGCGCTGGGCCTCGCCGAGGCCGCGGCGTCGATGCGGTATCTCCGCGCGGTGCGGCGGCTGCGGGCCGCGCTCTTGCCCGGCGGAGGAACGCCGTCATGAGCGCTGCGCCGTCGGCCAATTCCGAGGCGGAGCGCGATCGGCGCCTCGCCGACCTGCTCGCCGACCTCGGTGACCAGGCGCGACTGGGCCGGCAGCCGGACGTGGAGGCGGCGGCGGCGCAGCATCCCGATCTTGCCCAGGAACTGCGGGAATTATGGGCTGCGGTGCAGATCGCCGACGCTCTGACGGTGAAGGGTTCCGGCGGCGCGTTCCGCGCGGAACAGGCTGTCCCTGCGGCCCAGCCGCCGCGATCCTTCGGCGACTACGAGCTGCTGGAAGAGCTGGGCCGCGGCGGCATGGGCGTCGTTTACAAGGCCCGGCAACGCAGCCTCCAGCGCACCGTCGCTCTCAAGATGATCCTTCGCGGCGACTTCGCCACGGCGGAGGACCTGACCCGCTTCCAATCCGAGGCCCGCGCCGCCGCCCGACTCGATCATCCGAACATCGTGGCCGTCCATGACGCCGGCGAACACGAGGGCCGGCCGTATTTCACCATGCAGCTGGTGGAGGGCCGGACGTTGGCCGACGTGCTGAGCGCCGGACCGATGAAGCCGCGCGACGCCGCCCGCTGTCTGGCCGCCGTCGGCCGGGCCGTCCACTTCGCCCACGAGCACGGCATCCTCCACCGCGACCTGAAACCGTCCAACGTGCTGATCGACGCCGAAGGTCGGCCGCACGTCACCGACTTCGGCCTGGCCAAGTGGACGGCCGACGCCGGCGCGGTCGGCCCAACGCTGTCCGGCGGCATCGTCGGCACGCCGGCCTACATGGCCCCGGAGCAGGTCAGCCAGCAGCGCGGCAAACCCAGCCCCGCCAGCGACGTCTACAGCCTCGGCGTCATCCTCTACGAGATGCTCACCGGCCGACCGCCGTTCCGCGGCCCGACGCCGATGGACACGCTGCTCCTGGTGCTGGATCAAGACCCGGTGCGGCCGCGGCTGCTCAATCCCAAGGTCGATCCCGACCTGGAAATCATCTGCCTGAAGTGTCTGCAAAAGGAGCCGGCCCTGCGCTACCCCAGCGCCGCCGATCTCGCCGCCGACCTGGAGGCGTTCCTGAGCGGCGAGCAGCTGTCGATCGGCTCGCTGAGCATCGGCGGCTTATTCGGCCTGCTCAAGCGGGCGCTGCGCGAGACGCATCATGCGGTGGTGCTGGAAAACTGGGGCCTGCTCTGGATGTACCACAGCGCCATGATCGTGCTGATCTGCGTGCTGACGACGGCGATGGACTGGGCCGGCGTCGATCGGTGGTGGTGGTATCTGCTGTTGTGGGGCGGCGGCCTGATGGTGTGGGGGACGGTGTTCTGGCAGCTGCGGAAGCGCGGCGGACCGGTGCTGTTCGTGGAGCGGCAGGTGGCCCACGTGTGGGCCGGCGCCATTGCGGCGACGATCGGCGTGTTCGTGACGGAGCGGCTGCTCGGCTTGCCGGTGCTGACGCTGTCGCCGATCTTGGCGGTGATCGCAGGGCTGACGTTCGTGGTCAAAGCGGGGATGCTGTCGGGGGCGTTCTACATCTCGGCGGCGGCCCTATTCCTGACGGCCGTGCCGATGGCGATCTGGCCGGCGTATGGGCCGCTGATGTTTGGGTTCGTATCGGCGGTGTGCTTCTTCGTGCCGGGGTGGAAGTACCACCAGCAGCGGTTGCGGGGGCTGCGTGCGCGGGAGACCGACGCATATCTTGATAAAAGCCTGGATTGAGTACGTTCCGCAACCCCGAAATCAGGCGGCGCGCCAGGCCCGGATGCACTCATCCGCCCACGCGGCCCATTCGCCATGCAGGGCCGGTTGAGGCGGCTCATCGTAGTTGACCCCGCCCCGGCGGTAGGGGCCGCCATCGTAAGCGCGCTGGAAAGCGTATTGCAGATCTAATGGCGTCTCGGTCTGGCCTTCGCGCAGAGGAACCGGGATGCAGGGAAGCGTCTCACTCAGCAGGATCGGGAAGATTTGGTACGCCCTATCGAGGCCGGCCCTTTGCCACGCGCGGTTGACCAGCACCAGATAATCGGGGACCGGCTCCAGGCGAAGCACCGCGTCCTCCAGAAATGGACTGGACACTAGCCGCTCCCCACTGCGGAGCAGATCCAACTCGATCAGGTTGGCGTCGCTGTCGAGCACTTCACGCTGTTTTTGCAGGTATGCCGTGCGATCGTCGCCGCGGCGCTTGTTGGAAGGGCTGACGATTTCGATCAGCGTGATGAGCTGATGTCCCCTCGTCGGATCGCGCACTTCAACGTAGGCATGTCGGATTGGCTCCGAGCGCACCGTCACCGTCTTGGAGGCGGAAATCATCCGCCGAGGCGCATGGAGGACAGCGACGCCCGCCGTTGCAGGCGGTGAAGATGGACGTGCGACCGCCACGTCTGGAACGATGCGACGCGCGCCCATGCCAGGCTCTACGATGCCGATCTCAGGACGCATATCGAGCCGCGCATAATAAGGGGCGGGAAGCGCGCCGTTCAATTCGTCGCGGATGTGCCCAGCCAAGCTGTTATGAAAGTCCGGCCAGATGTACGGATCTTCCAGGTACGGGTCCATTCCAGGGAACGGCGATGGCATGATCCAGGCCTCCGTCACACGAACATGAGACGACGCTATTGTACCCGCCCGGTCGCCTCAAAGCAGCCGCTCGATCACCGCATCCGCCACGTACTTCCCGCGCCGCGTCAGCCGCACGCCGGCGCCGTCGTCCTCCAGCAAGCCCTGATCCACCAACGACGGCAGCGCCGGACTCGCCGTTGCCTCCACGGTGAAGCCCGTCTGCCCGCGGAACGCCTTGCGATCGATCCCCTCCGCCCGCCGCAGCTGCACCGCCATCGTCTCGCGCGCCCTCTCCTCCGGGTCCAGCTGCTCCGATTGAAACGTTGCAGGCTCTCCGGATAGGACGCGGCGGATATACGTCGTCAGGTCGCGCGTGTTGAGTTCCCGCCGGCCTCGAACATAGCGGGCCGCGCCCATGCCGAAGCCGAAGTACGCCTCGTTGGCCCAGTAGACCTCGTTGTGCCGGCAGCGACAGCCGGGGCGGGCGAAGCTCGATATCTCGTATTGGGCGAAGCCGCCTGCTTCCAGCACGTCGATGGCCGTGCTGTAGAGCGCCAGCTCCGCGTCCTCATCCAGCGGCCGCACCTGGCCGCGCTCGCGCCGCTTCCACAACGGCGTCCCCTTCTCGTAGGTCAGGCCGTAGGTCGAGATATGATCCGGCGCCAGCGCCAGCGCCGCCGCCAGGTCGGCGCGCCACTCCGCCTCCGTCTGGCTGGGGGCGCCAAAGATGAGGTCGAGAGAAACTTGCGGTATCCGCCGGCGGACGCGCTCCACCGCCTGCGGCACCTGCGAGGGAACGTGCTGGCGGTCCAATACCTCCAGCAAATGCGGATGAAACGACTGCGCCCCAAGGCTGACGCGGGTGACGCCGTGATCGGCCAGGACGGCGACTTTGTCGGCGTCGAGCGTGTCCGGGTTGGCTTCGATGCTCGATTCGCCGCCGGGTTGCAGCGGCAGCCAGCGGCGGATGGACCGCAGCAGTCGTTCCAGCTGCGGCGCCGAGAGGTGGGTCGGCGTGCCGCCGCCGATGAAGAGGGTGCGCACCGGCTGCGGTTCGCCCAACGTCGCCATCTCCCGATCCACGGCGTCGAGGTACGGCTCGATGCGATTGTCCTGCCCGACGGCGATGGCGAAATCGCAGTAGCCGCAGCGGTGGGCGCAGAACGGAACGTGGATATAGGCGGCGCGCGGCCAGACCCACGGCGGTACATCGTTCACGACGGCGTCTCCAACTCATACCATAGCAGAAGCACCCCACCCATGAGCCTACCCCTGATGAATCCGCAGTCTCCTGCTCTCAAACTAGCCGGCAAGGTCGCTCTCGTAACCGGCGCTTCCTCCGGCATCGGCAAGGCTGCGGCGATCGGACTCGCCGAGGACGGCGCCGACGTCGCGCTCAATTACGCCACCCTGCCGGAAGGCGCCGAGGAAGCCGCCGGCCGCATCCGCGCGATGGGACGCAAGGCCTTGCTCTGCCCCGTGGACGTTTCCGAACAGCCGGCCGTGGAACGCATGGTGGATCGCGTCGCCTCCGACCTGGGCCGGCTCGACATCCTGGTCACGGCCGCCGCGTACAGCGACCGCGAGTTCTTCCATCAGGCGGACATGGCCGGCTTTCGCAAGACTGTCGATGTGACGATGTGGGGCGCCTTTTATTGTCTGCGGGCGGCCGTTCAGCAGATGCTGCGGCAAGGCGGCGGCGCCGTCGTCGTGGTCAGCTCCGGCCATGCACAGGTCGCCATCCCGTCGTGCATGGCTTACAACATGGCGAAAGCCGGTCTCGATCAAATGGCCCGCACCGCCGCCGTCGAGCTGGCCAAGCACCGTATCCGCGTCAACATCCTCTACCCCGGCTGGACCGACACGCCGGGCGAACGCAAATACTTCAGCGAGGAAGTCCTCAAGCGCGCAGGCCAGGCGCTGCCGTGGAATCGACTGGCTCAGCCCGAGGAGGTGGCGCGCGGCGTCCGCTTCCTCGTCGATCCCGATTCGGATTACATCAACGGAACGACGCTCGCCATCGACGGCGGGGCGTCGCTGCCGTGGTGGTCGAAGCGCGGCACGGGGGAGTTTTAGGGGAGCACGCAGCGCCAGCAAGTGCGGTCGTCAGGGCACTTGCTGGCGCTGCGTGCTGCCAACTCGCCGTTGTCGCCCCCGCCGTCTTACTGCTATCATGCCCACGCCGGATGGAGCCGGCGTTCATGGACGATGGGAACGAGAGGAAGGAACCGCATGGAGAAGAAATCGCGGCTCGGACGCGGCCTGGACGCCCTGTTCACTGGGACCGACGGCGAGACGCCGCCGACCAACCGCGCGTCGCAGGTGTCGGTGGACGTGATCGAGCAAAGCCCCTTCCAGCCGCGCAAGGGCTTTGACGACGACGAGCTGTCGGCCCTGAGCGCCAGCATCAAGACGCACGGCATCTTGCAGCCGTTGGTGGTCCGGCAGGTCGGCGACCGCTTCCAGCTGGTGGCCGGCGAGCGGCGGCTGCGGGCGGCGCGGGCGGCCGGCCTCGCTTCCGTGCCGGTGACAGTCGTCAACTTCAACGACCAGCAGGCGCTCGAAGCGGCGCTCATCGAGAATATCCAGCGGGCCGACCTGAACCCGATCGAGAAGGCGCAGGGCTTCAAGGATTATCTCGATCGCTATCAGATGACGCATGAGCAGCTGGCGGCGCGCTTGGGTTTGGCCCGGCCGACGATCACGAACCTGGTGGCGCTGCTGGAATTGCCGCCCGAATTGCAGGATGCGGTGCGGGTCGGCCAGCTGACGACGGGGCACGCCAAGGTACTCAAGGGCATCCCCGATCCGGCCCGGCAGGTGCAGATGGGCAAGGAGATCATCGCCCGCGGCCTGTCGGTTCACGCCACCGAGGCGTTCGTCAAGCAGCTGGCGGCGGAGCGGCAAGCGGCCGAGAGCAACGGCCACGGCGCCGGCGAAGGCGACGGCAAGCCGGCGGTGGAGAAGACGAACCACGTGGCGGCTATCGAGGACGAGCTGCGGAAGAAGCTGGGCGTGCGGTTGGAGATCAAGGTCAAGGGAAAGGACCGGGGGCAGATCGTCCTGACATTCGAGTCGAACGACGATTTCGAGCGGATGGTGGAAGTGTTGCGGCGGTGAGCCGCTGAACGGGGCGTAGCGCAGTTTGGCTAGCGCGTCGGTTTTGGGAGCCGAAGGTCGCGGGTTCGAGTCCCGCCGCCCCGATTTGTTTTCACGATAAGCCCTTCGGCAAGAATGTCGAAGGGCTTTCTCTTTCCAGTGTCCGAACGGTTGCCGCTCGTTCGTTGTATTCACACAAGGCGGGGGATAGGCCTCCGCCCGCGGATGCGAAATCGTCTGGAGCACCATCATGGCGAAGTTTTTGTTCATCTATCGCGAATCCACGGAGAGCCGCGCCAAGCCGTCCCCTGAGGAAATGCAGGCTTTGCAGGCGGCCTGGTACGCCTGGATGCAAAAGTTCAGCTCGGCGATTATGCCCGGAGGCGACGGATTGAAGCACACCGGCCGCGTCTTGAAGGCTGGACTCGTGACCGACGGTCCCTATGTCGAAGCCAAGGAAGTCGTCGTCAGTTTCACGATCATCCAGGCCGACGACTACGACGCTGCGCTGGCGATCGCCCGCGCGTGTCCTCCCGGCCACACGATCGAGATCCGCGAATTGGCCGGCTACGCGTGAGCGAACCGCGCCTCAGAAGCATCTCACGAAACGGAACGAAAAATGACCGAACGTACCCGAATCGCCAAGGGCGCCGCCAAGCAGGCCGCAAAAAATACGGCCGCGCGCCCTGGCCCGCGCGGGGACAAGGCGGATGGGGAAAGCGCCGTGCTCGCAAAGATCGCCGCGATGCCGGAATCGGATCGCGCCCTGGGCGCGCGGCTCCATGCGATCATCAAAGCCATCGCGCCAGCCCTCTCGCCGAGACTCTGGTACGGGATGCCCGCGTATGCCAAGGACGGCAAGGTCGTCTGCTTCTTCCAAAGCGCGCAGAAGTTCAAAACGAGATACGCGACGTTCGGCTTCATGCACGAGGCGAACCTCGACGAAGGCGCTATGTGGCCGACCGCCTTCGCGCTGGAGGAGTTGACCGCCGCCGAAGAGGCAAGGATCGGCGCGCTCGTGAAGAAAGCGGTGAGCTGAAAAAACAGCGGATGTCGCTCGATTCAAGTGGAATAGACTACCGGTTAGCTCGCAGGGTCAATGATTGGTCTTGAAACCAGCTGCGTACTGTGTTCTTTCTGACGATCCCCGGTCTGGCGCCTACCTGCACCGGCACGGATTAGTCACCTAGGCCCTCGAATGCGGCTTGTCGGATACGGTCGTTGCGGGGCTCGTCGGCCACGCAGATACCGGCGCCGAACGCGAACCTGCTGCGGCAGGCGGCGAATAAGGCGGTAAAGAGCGATGAACTCGCTTCGGGACGTCTGTATGGACGGGGGAGTGCGGTTTCTTGGATCGTCCACGCCCTCTCCCCGATGTCCGCAGTACCGCCCGGGTGCTAGAATTAAAATACCCGCAACCGTCCACACAGCATGGGCGCATACGACGGTACGGAGGAGGTGCAGGTGGCTTTTCCTGAGCACGAACGCGTTGTCTACGAGAGGAACACGCTTGAGGAGGTCAGCTGTCAGGTCCGCTTCCCCACGATCCTCTCAATCGACGCAGCCGCACCGGCCGCCTTTCAGGAGGCTGTGCGCGCGGAACTGCCCCTTTACGAAGCAAAGTCATCGATCAAGCTCCCGGCGGGTGTGCCAGCTGTAATCGCTCAGCGGGTGGAACGCGACCTCTCGCTCGTCGGCACGAAGTCGTACGCCTTCAGCACCGAGGACCGCTTGCTCACCCTCGCCCTGAGCAAGGAGGGGCTGTCGCTCGTCTGTCGCAAGTATGAGCGGTGGGAGCCGTTCCGCAAGCACATGCAACGCGCCCTTGCGTCCCTGGTGTCACACTACAACCCCTCGTTCTTCACCCACGTCTGTGTGCGGTACAAGAACTCCATTCGCCGCAAGCCTTTAGGCATCCCCGAAGATACGCCGTGGTCAAAGCTCATTCAGCCTTGGGTGGGC
>DATKHW010000014.1:0-2368 GCA_035546275.1 Gemmataceae bacterium | reverse complement strand
GTTGGGGCAGGGTCTCCGGACCCTGCCCCTCCGGACCCTGCCCCAACGGCGAGCGCCCTCGGCGACTTCCGCCTCCTGCGCGAGATCGGCCGGGGCGGCATGGGCGTCGTCTATGAAGCGGAGCAAATTTCTCTGAATCGTCGAGTGGCGCTGAAGGTGCTGCCGTTCGCCGGCGCGATGGACCCGCGTCATTTGCAGCGCTTCCAGAACGAGGCGCGGGCGGCGGCGTGCCTGCACCACACCAACATCGTGCCGGTCTTCGGCGTCGGCTGCGAGCGCGGCGTCCACTATTACGCCATGCAGTTCATCGACGGCCGGACGCTGGCCGACGTGATCCAGGAAATGCGGCGCTCCTCTGATCTCCCCTCTCCCCCGCTTCGGGGGAGAGGGGTCGGGGGTGAGGGGGTTGTCTTTCTCCCCTCTCCCCCGCTTCGGGGGAGAGGGGTCGGGGGTGAGGGGGAAGGCGCCGCCACGGACCCGGCGGCCCGGCAATCGACGCTGGCGTCGCTGGGGCCGGCGCGGAACCGGGAGTATTTCCGGCGCGTGGCGGAACTGGGCGTGCAGGCGGCGGAAGCGCTGGACCATGCGCATCAGCTGGGCATTGTGCATCGGGACGTCAAGCCGGGCAATCTGCTGCTGGACGGCGCCGGCCGCGTCTGGGTGACCGACTTCGGCCTGGCCCACATGCAGCACAGCGAGGCCAGCCTGACGGCGACAGGCGACCTGGTGGGGACGCTGCGTTACATGAGTCCGGAGCAGGCCCTGGCCAAGCGCGTGCCGATCGACCACCGCACCGACGTCTACTCCCTGGGCGCCACGCTGTACGAACTGCTGACGCTGCGGCCGGCGTTCGACGGCAAGGACCGGCAGGAGCTGCTTCGGCAGATCGCCTTTGAAGAGCCGAAACCGCCTCGGCGGATCGCCAAGGGCGTCCCGGCGGAGCTGGAGATCATCGTCCAGAAGGCGATGGGCAAGAACCTGGAGGAGCGCTACGGCACGGCCCAGGAAATGGCGGACGATCTGCGGCGCTGGCTGGACGATCGGCCGATCCAGGCGCGGCGGCCGAGCCTGCTGCAACGGCTGCGGAAATGGACGACGCGGCATCGGACGATTGTGACCGCGGCGGCCGTTTATCTGCTGCTGGTCCTGGCAATTGCGGCCGGCAGCGTCGGTTGGCTGATGCGCGATCGGAGCGTCCGGCGGGAGGATGCGGTGCGACGGGCCGGGGACGCGCTGAAGAGCGCCGAGGCTTTCGTGGAGCAGGAAAATTGGCCGGAGGGGCTGCGGTCGGTCGATCAGGCGGAGGGGTTTCTGGCCGGTTTCCCCGAGGAGACGGCCCTGCGGCAGCGGGCGCGGGAGCTGCGGCGGGATCTGGAGATGGCGGATCGGTTGCAGGAGGCGCGGCTGCGAATGGCGAATGTCAAAGACGGGCGCTTTGACAAGGGCGCGGTCGATGAGGCCTACGTGTCGGCCTTCCACGAGTACGGGTTGGACGTGGACCAGCTCGACCCACAGACGGCGGCGGACCAAATCAAGGCGCGGCCCATCCACCGGCAACTCGTGGAGGCGCTGGACCATTGGGCATTCATTCGGCGGAAGCTGAACACAGAGGGCTGCGGCCAGCGCCTCGCGGCGACCCGAATTGTTGATCCGGACCCCTGGCGCAACCGGCTGCGCGACGCCCTGGAAGGGAAGGACCCGAAGGCCGCGGACGAAATCGTCGCTGCCGACCAGGCGGAGGACTGGCCGGCGCCGACCCTGCTGCTGTTAGGCCACCTCGACCTCGGAACGGTTGCGCGCGAGCGGGTAGCAATCCTGCTTGGACGGGCGCAGCAGCGGCATCCGGACGACTTCTGGATCAATGAGTCGCTCTGGGAGATCCTTGTTCAATCCGGACCGTCCCATACGGGAGAAGTCTTCCGCCTTGCCAGCGTGGCCGTGGCCCTTCGGCCGCAAAGCCCCGGCGCGCATTTGAACCTCGGTTCCGCCCTGCGCGATGAGGGCCGGCTGGACGAGGCAGCCGCCGAGTTCCACGAAGCCGTCCAACTGAAGCAGGACTACTTCGAAGCCCACTTCAATCTCGGCGTCGTCTTGAAGGATAAGGGCCGGCTGGACGAAGCGGCCGCCGAGTTCGGCGAGGCCGTCCGCCTCAACAAAAATAACGCCGAGGCCCATTTCAGGCTCGGCAGGGTTCTGCGGCTCAAGGGTCAGCTGGAGGAGGCCGTCGCCGAGTGCAGCAAGGCCGTCGAACTCAACAAGGATGACGCCGAGTATCACAAGCAACTCGCCAATGCCCTGTTTCTTCTTCCGGTTCATCTGGATGACGCCGTCCTCGAGTACAAGGAGGCCGTCCGGCTCAACAAAGACG
>DATKHW010000013.1:0-22671 GCA_035546275.1 Gemmataceae bacterium | reverse complement strand
GTCGCAGAGGCTTGCGAATACGTTCGGCAGGCGGCGCTGGGGTTGCAGCACGCTCATGAGCAGGGCATGGTCCATCGCGACGTGAAGCCGCACAACCTGATGCGGACCCTGGGCGGGCAAATCAAGATACTCGACTTCGGTCTGGCCCGCCTCGCCATGGCCACGGAGGTCGCGGAGCCGACGGCGTCGCCGGACGGCGGCGCGCCGGTGACGCCGCTGACAATGGCCGGTTCGGTCATGGGGACGGCGGACTACATCGCGCCGGAGCAGGCCAACGACTCCCACAAGGCGGATATCCGTGCGGATATTTATAGTCTTGGTTGCACGCTATACCAGTTGCTGACGGGCCGGACGCCGTTCGTCGGCGGCTCCGCATTGGACAAGGTGATGCGTCACACCGCCGACCAACCCGACGCGCCGGGCAAGCTGCGGCGCGGCTTGCCAGCCGGGCTGCCGGCGGTGGTGCTAAAGATGATGGCCAAGGACCCGGCCAAGCGCTACCAGACGCCGGCCGAAGTCGCCAGCGGCCTGGTCCCGTTTGCCAGCCGCCGACGAAAGCGCTGGCCGCTGATCACTGCGGCGGCTGTCGTCGTTGCGGCGGCGGCGCTCGTTGTCCCGCTGATCCTGCCGAATAAACGGCCGGCGCCGCCGGCACACTCCGTCGTGCCGTCGCCGGAGGATCTGGCCAAACGGCCGAACGTCGCCGATATGCTTCCCGGCGAGTCGTCCCTTGAGACGCCGGAGCGAGTTGCCGTGCTGGGCGGCGACCAGTTCCGCGTCGGCGGCCTGATCGGCTTCCCCGCGTACAGCCCGGACGGCAAAACGCTGGCTGTGCCTGACGGCCCGGAGGTCTTGCTCCTGGATGCGCTCACGGGCCGGCCGGCCCGGCCGCCGCTGAGCCACGTCAGTCGCGTGCTTCGCGTCGGCTACAGCCTGGACGGCCGGTTTATTGCCGCAGCGACGACGCCGGCTCACTGGATCAAGATTTGGGATGCCGCTGCCGGGCGTGAAATTGATTGCCGCATCCCGGCGGACGCTTGCGGGTCCAATGCCGCGTTCGATTTCGGCCCCGACGAGATGTTCGCCGTGGCGGACGCCGTGGGCGCCGTCCATCTCTTTGCCGTCCCCGGCGGAATGCAAACCGCCGTGCTGGCGGGCGGCCCGAAGGACGTTTCGTGGTTGGCCGTTCGCCCGGACGGCAAGGCCGTTGCAGCGGCCGGCCGCGATGGGACCGTCTGCGTGTGGGATGTGCCCGGCGGTGCGGCGCCCCGAAAGTTTGCCCTGCCGCTGAGGACGGCCGAGGAAAACGTCAGCGTCGCCTACAGTCAGGACGGCTCGCTGCTGGCGGCCGGCAGCGAATCCACGCTTCGCGTGTGGGACGCGCGCTCCTTCGCCGAGCGCTGGACCGCCGCCTCGCCGGGGGCGGGGTTGACGGCGTTCGTCGAGGACGGCGGCGTTTTGCAACTGCTCGCGGCGGGCCGCGACTGCAGCCCGGATCGGGAGCGGGTGGTCCATCGTTGGCGGGCCGCGGACGGCGCCGATCTGGGCGTCGCAGCAGACGCCGGCAAGGGGCTGTTCGCGGTTTACGCCGTTCGGCCAGGCGGCAAGGAGATCGCGGCAGCGGCCAACGGACAGCGGGTGGTGCAGGTCTACGATGCCGAGACGGGCATGGCGCGCTCCCAGGCCTCGGGGCACAGCGTCCCCGTTCACGCTCTGGCGTACAGCCCCGACGGCAATGCGCTGGCCTCGGGCGCGGAGGACGGCGTCATCAAGCTATGGTCCGTCGCCGCCGGCGTTGAGCTGCAGACTCTAATCGGACATTCCGGCGCGGTGCGGGCGCTGGCGTTCGCACCCGACGGCAAGACGCTGGCTTCAGGCGGCGCCGACGGCACGGTCCGCTTGTGGAACACAGGCGATGGGAAGTTGATTTCAAACCTTCCCGGCCATGCCGGCGGCGTAGAGGACCTGGCCTTCAGCCCGGAAGGCAAGACCCTGGCGTCCTGCGGCCAGGATCACGCGGTGCGCTTGCGGGATGCCGCGACGGGCCGGGCAATGGGCGACGCACTAGTCTCGGACGCAAGCGTCAACGGAATTGCATTCGATCCCGCCGGCGCGTCGCTGGTTTCGGTCGGCGATGACCAAACGGTCACGTTCTGGGACCTGAGTTCGCACCATAAGACTACCTCTCAGGCCGGCGATGTTCTGGACAAGGCCGCGTTTTTCCCCGACGGCGGCGCCCTGGCGACGGCCGGCAAGGACGGCCAGCTGCGGCGCTGGGACGCCAAGGGAACCCCGCTCGACGTCCTTTCGCGATCTGCTTCGAAGATGACGCGGTTGGCGATCCGGGCGGACGGCCGATTGATCGCCGCGACGGGCGCCGATGGGTCCGTGCGACTCTGGGATCCCTCCGACCCGTCGCATCGCCTAGTTTTCTTCGTCGATCCGCTCGGCGGTCCAGCCGACGCGCTGGCGCTCAGTCCCGAGGGGCGCTACCTCGCCGTCGCTGGCGCCGACGGCGCCGTCAAGCTTTACCGCCTGGCCAAGGAGGGGGTCGTGTATGAGCCTCGTGCTGGTGGGGCGATGATCGAAGGCCGCCGCCTGGCCGGCCACGAACAGCCGCCGGTTCACAGCGTCGCCTTCGAGCAAGACGGGCGCCACGTGCTGACCTGCTGCCCGGACAACAAGGTGCGGCGCTTGGATGTGGAGACGGGCATTGTGGAAACAGCGGCCCAGAAAGTGCGGCGGAACGGCGGGCCCGTCGCGTTCCTGGCGGACGGCGCCCACTTGCTTACGGCGGGCACGGACAGGAAGCTGCGTTATTGGGATTTCAAGGAGGGCAAAGGGAAGGAAGTCGATGCATTGGTCCAGGCGATCGCCCTATCCCCTGACGGGCGCTTTGCTCTTACGTGCGGCGACACGGCGGCGCAGCTGTGGGGCGTGGACAGCCTCACGCTGCTGCGGACGATCGGCAGTGCGGACAAAGCGCTGCGGTTCGCGGCGCTGGCGCAATCGGACGAACAGCTGCTGATTCTGACGCCCGGACCGGAACAAACGATTCGGCTGTGGGACGGTATGGGCGACAAGCCGCTGCGCGTTTTTCCCAGTTTTGCAGCCGAGCCGGTGGGTTTGTGCGCATCGACCGACGGGAAGCGGGCGGCTTGGGGCGGTGACGACAATTTGATCCACGTACTGGATCTGAAAACAGGCGATGAAACGCAGCGGCTGCCGTTTCGGGACGGCGCCGTCCGCGCGATGGCGTTCTCGCCGGACGGCCGACGGCTGTTGGCTGCCAGCTCCACCGGCTTGCTGTCATTATGGGACGTGGACACGGGACGAGCGCTGGACCGAACGCGAACCGTCCTTGTGAGCCGCCTGGCGTTCTCGCCGGACGGTCAAAACGTGATCCTCGGCTGCGACGATGCGACCGCATCCATTTGGCGCTTGCCAGGCGTACAGCAATAAATTAGACCCGCTTTATAGACGACTGCGCGTGCTTTGGCCGGTTTTCCTCTTGTTTTTCCGCCCCGCATTCCGCATCTTGACTGGTGCATCGCATGATGCGGTCCTGCCATTGAAGGTTGCCGCCGACTCCGAGCTCTCGACGCTTATGCTCTCCCGACGCGCGGCCGCGGCGACGGTCTGCCTGGGCCTTACGCTGTCCGTGTTCGCATTGCTTTTCCCGCTGGGAAACCCGGCCCGCTCGCCGGCTGCGCCGGAGCCGGAAGCCGTGGACGCCGAGCCGGCCGACCTGGCGCCGCAGCTCTACCTGCAATGGGTGCGCGATCTGCCGGTGCTGCGGCCGGCGTGGCCCGATCAACCCCTGCTGCAATTCGACGTTGCCTATCAACCCGTCGTCGTCGGCGACTCGCTGTTCCTTGCTTCGTCGGAAGAGGACGGCGTCGCGGCCTTTGACGCCGAAACCGGCGACGCCCTCTGGCGCTTTTTCACCGACGGTCCGGTGCGCTTCGCTCCGGTCGTGTGGGAGGAGAAGGTCTATTTCGCCTCCGATGACGGCTGGTTGTACTGCGTTTCCGCCGACAAAGGCGCTCTCGTATGGAAGTTCCGGGGCGCCCCGTCCGACCGCAAGGTTCTGGGCAACGGCCGGCTCATCTCCGCCTGGCCGGCTCGTGGAGCGCCAGTCGTGGTTCCCGAGCCGAGCGGCGGCGCTATCGTCTACTTCGGTGCGGGAATCTGGCCATTCATGGGCGTCTTCCTCCACGCCCTGGACGCCCGCACCGGCGCCGTGCGCTGGACCAACGGCGGCGACGGATCGCTGTACATTAAGCAGCCGCACATGGTCGATTCCTTCGGCGGCGTCGCTCCGCAAGGCCGGCTCGCCGTCGTCGGCGATCGCCTGCTGGTTCCGTGCGGCCGGTCCATCCCGGCGTGCTACGACCGCCGCAGCGGCAAGCTGCTCCACTTTCGCTTGGCTGACGATTCCAAGCTCGGCGGCGGCGCCGAGATCGTCGCGGGACGCAGGTTCTTCGTCAGCGGCGGCGGAGCCTTCGACCTCGCCTCGGGAAGCTTTCTCGGCGCCGTCGGCGATCACGCCGTCCTGTCCGGGGACTCGCTTTTCACCGCCGCGCCGACTGAGCTGCGCGTGTTCGATGCCAGCCTGTTTTCCAGCGCCAACACGCCCCGGCCCCTTCCAAGCGCCGTGCTGCCGCTGGCCGGGATTGAAGCAATGACCGCTACACCCTCGCGCCTGTATGTCGGCACAGTCGGCCGCGTCTTCGCCGTGGAGCGCCCGCTAAGCGGCGGTCGGGCCCGAATCTCGTGGCAGACCCCGATTGAGGGGCGGCCTGTTCACCTGTCCGCTGCGGACGGCCGGTTGTTCGTGTCCACTCGCGAGGGTCGCATTTACTGCTTCGGCGGCCAGGGCGGCGAGATCCTGACCCACCCGCTGCAACTTTTCGCCGATGCCCTGGAACCGGATTCGGGGCCCGACAAGGCCCGTGAAATCCTTGATGTGACCGGCACCCACGACGGCTATTGTATTGCCTGGGGCGTCGGCTCCGGCCGGCTCATTCGCGAGCTGTTGCGGCAAAGTCGCCTCCACATTGTCGTCATTGAGCCCGACGCCGTGCGGGCCAGGACGTTCCGGGACGCATTGTGCGACGCGGGGCTGTACGGAGAGCGTGCGGCGCTGGTGCAGACTTCGCCGGAGTTCGCGGACTTGCCGCCGTACCTGGCTGAACTGATGGTTTCCGAGGACCTCGGCGCCGCAGGCGTTGCAGTCGATCGATCCTTTCTCGCCAAGGTGTTCGCGTCGCTCCGGCCCTACGGCGGTACGGCCTGTCTGCCGGTGGGCGCCGAGGACCGGGCTCTCGTCTCCGGCCTCGCCGCGGACGTCGGCGCCCGAGTGGGGACGAAGAACGAATGGTTGCTGCTGAAGCGCGATGGGCCGCTGCCGGGCGCCGCCGACTGGACCCATGAGCACGCCGACGCCGCCAATACGCGTTGCTCACGAGACACGATCGTTCGGGCGCCGCTGGGTCTGCTGTGGTTCGGCGGCCCCTCGCACGACGGCATCCTGCCGCGCCATGGCCACGGCCCGCAGCCGCAAGTGGTCGGCGGCCGATTATTCATCGAGGGCGTGGATATCCTGCGCGCGGTGGACGTTTATACCGGCCAGCTGCTCTGGGAAGCCAGCCTGCCGGGCGTCGGCCAGGCCTACGACGCCACGTTCCACCAACCCGGCGCCAACGCCGGCGGCGCCAACTACGTTTCGGCCCGGGACGGGATTTATGTCGCCTACGGCCGAAAATGCGTCCGGCTCGACCCCGCCACCGGAGCGAAGACGGCGGAATTCATCATGCCGCCCTTCAAAGGCGAGAATGACCCTCCGGTATGGGATTGGGTGACGCTCGACGGCGACCTGCTAATCGGCGGCGCCGACCCAGGCCCCCGCGCTCCGCCACTCGCGGGGACAGGGCTGGCCGCGGGGCCGGCCAAGGCCGTGTCCGCCAGCAAGCGGCTTGCAGCGCTTGATCGCAACACCGGCGAATTGCGCTGGCTGCTGACCGCGCAGACGTCGTTTCGCCACAACGGCATTTGCATCGGCGGCGGCCGGCTGTACGCCATCGACCGGCCGTCCGCCGATCAAACCGATTTGCTCAAGCGCCGCGGCGATTCGCCGAGCGCGGCGCCGCGGCTCGTCGCCGTCAATTTGCACGCCAACGGCCGCGGCGCCGTGGCGCCGCCGCTTTTGTGGGCGCGGACCGACGGCGTGTTCGGCTCCTGGCTCAGCTATTCGGACAAATACGATATCCT
Organism: Gemmataceae bacterium; assembly: GCA_035546275.1. Taxonomy (GTDB): domain Bacteria; phylum Planctomycetota; class Planctomycetia; order Gemmatales; family Gemmataceae; genus UBA4732. The sequence goes on along the minus strand of DATKHW010000013.1, from coordinate 16,398 downwards.
GGTCGAGGCGGGCCGGAACGCCCGCGACACGCTTTCCGATGAGCCGAAGGGCATGCGGGGCTATCGCGCGTCCGACGGCAAGCCGCTGTGGTATCAGGCGAACTGCAGCGGCCCGGCCATGATCCACGGCGACATGGTCCTGCGCGACGGCGGCGGCTGCGACCTGCGCACCGGCGCCGTTACGACGCAGACAGACCCCCTGACGGGCCTGTCGGTGGAATGGGCCTGGTCGCGCAACTACGGCTGCAATACGCCGGCCGCCTCGGAAAACCTGCTGACGTTTCGTTCCGGCGCCGCAGGCTATTACGATCTGGCCGACTTGGGCGGCACCGGCAACCTCGGCGGCTTCCGTTCCAGCTGCACCAACAACCTGATCGTGGCCGACGGCCTGCTCAACGCCCCGGACTACACGCGCGGCTGCACGTGCAGCTACCAAAACCAGGGATCGCTCGCGCTGGCGCCGATGCCGGACGCGGAGGAATGGACGTTTTTCCCGCCCCGGGATATCAAGGGCGTGATAAAGCGGATCGGAATTAACCTGGGCGCCCCAGGCTGCCGCAGGGACGACGCGGGCGTGCTGTGGCTGGAATACCCGCCCGTCGGCGGCACGGATGAGCGGCCAGCGATTTCCGTCTCGCCGAACAATGTGGACTGGTTCCGTCGCCATTCATCGCAGGTGCAAGGCGACGGACCGCATTGGGTCGGCGCCTCGGGCGGCAAGGGGCTGCGCTCCGCCACGATAATGCTGTCGCGCGATCCGGCCCCGGCGAGGCCGTACCGGGTGCGACTGTGGTTCATGGAGCCGGACGACCTGCGCGGCGGCCGGCGCGTGTTCGATGTGGCGGTGCAGGGCCGCCCGGTGTTGAGGGAATTCGAGCCACTGGAGGCGGCGGGCGGGTTGAACCGTGTGGTCATGTGGGAATGCAAAACCCCGATCACCGTGGGCCGGGACCTGTCGGTGACTCTGACGCCGTCCGGAGCGGACACGACAGCGGCGCCGCTCCTGTGCGGCGTGGAAGCGGAGGCGGTGGGATGGTAGGCCCAGATCATAACATGCGCGCGGTCCTGGCGGTGTTGCTGCTCGCGGTGGGCTGCTCGCCGCTGCAAGCGTGCGACGTGCCGGTTTATCGTTACGCGCTCGAACACTGGAGTCCTGACCCATATCAGGTCGTGATCCTCAATCACGGGCCGCTGGATGCCGCAAGCCGGGCGGTAGCCGACAAATTGGAGCGCCAATCGCAGGAAGAGGTTCAGGGCAATTTCGCCGTGCAGGTGATCGACGTCGATCAACCGAGGGACGACGCAGAGCGAGAATTGGCCGCATCGACGCCTTGCGGCGACGGGCCGCAGCTGGTGGTGAGCTTCCCCTCCGCCTCGCAAATTCACGGCGTCGCGTGGCAAGGGCGCTTCAACGCCGATGCTGCAATCACGGTCGCGGATTCGCCGTGTCGCCGCGAGATCGCCAGACGGCTGCTGGCCGGCGACGCCGTCGTGTGGGTGCTGCTGCGAACCGGCCGGAAGAACGTGGACGACGCCGCGGCCGCCTGTCTGGAGCAGGAGTTGATGCGGCCGGCCGGCGATGGACAATCGCCCTTGGCGTCTTCCCTGGTGCATGTTTCGCGCAGCGATCCGGAAGAGAAGCTGCTGGTAGAAACGCTGTTGTCGGTGGAGCCGGACCTGCGCGGCCGCGGTGAACCGATGGCGTTTCCCGTCTTCGGCCGCGGTCGGGTGCTTTACGCCCTTGTCGGAGCGGGAATCAATGCGGAAACGGTGCGCCACGCCCTCGATTTCCTGATCGGCGGCTGCTCCTGCACAATCAAGCGCGGCAATCCCGGCTTGGATTTGTTGCTCGCCGCGGACTGGAGCGTCATGACGCCGACGACGCCGGAGGATGCAGCCGCCGCTTCGATTTCCTCCGGCGATTTGGTCCCGCTGACGCGGCTGGCGCCGACGCACACGGCCGCGCCGTCGCCTGCGGAGCCGGCCGCCGCCGGGGGCCCGAATCCCTGGCTCATCGTCGGCGCGATTGGTGTGGTAATCCTGGTCCTGACGACTGGATGGTTGGCGCTTCGCTCAGGCCGGAGACGCGATAAAATGGCGTCATAAGCGCTGGCATTATTGCGGCCGGCGCCGTGCACGCTTATTGAGAGATAAAGCATGTCGCCGTTGCGTACCTTTCTTTTCGCCAATGTGCTTGCCTTGGTCGCCGCGACCGGCCTGGCCTGGTTAGCGGTCCCTGCCCAAGCGCGGACGGACGACACTTACACGGCCATCGCCTATTCCGAGAAAACGGGCCGCTATGGCTATAGCCATGATTACAGTTCATCGGACGAGGCGAAGCAGCGGGCGTTGGCCGAATGCAAGGCCGACGACGCCAAGGTCCTGGTCTGCGTCGGCAACGGCTGGTGCGCGCTGGCTCTGAGCGACGGAAGCGAATATGGATTCGCCTATGGCGGCAGCGAGTCGATCGCCCGGCGGATCGCTCTGCAAGAGTGCCGTGATCGGGGCGGCAAGAACGCCCACATTGTCGTCAGCGTCTATTCGGGAGATTAATACCGGCCAAGTCCGCGAATTATTCCGCGACCACGGCCCACCCGCGGTGGGCGTCTTCCAGGAAGAGACTGGTTCCGCCGGCATTGAGCAATCGCTGCACTTGGGCGGCTTCGTTCAAGGGGGTGGCGAAGATCTGCTCGACGGCGTCGTCCTCCAGAGCGCTCAGGAGCGAGAGGCGGGCGCGGCGGGCGGCGCTGGCCCAGCGGAGCGCCGGAATCTGTTCCAGCGGCGGCCGGCGCCGCAGCTGATCGAAGACGGCGCCGGCGTCGTCGGCCCGCAGCAGCTCTTCTGCTTCGGCCTTCAAATCCGGCCGCGCTTCCGTAAGCAGAATGATCCGGCCGTCCGGCTGCACTACGGCCGCGGCGCAGGCTGCGGCCGCAGCGAGATCGGCGAACGTCTGGCGGGCCGGATCGCCGCTCAAGGAAGCAACGACCACATCCGCCAGCGCTGGGACATTCCAGCGCCAGGCGGCGTCCAGGGCGCGACGGCCCTCCGCGACCGCGGCGGCAGCGCCAGCCACGACGCGGGCCGCGCCGTCCTCAGACGATTCAATGACCTGAATGAAAAATGGCGCCCCCAATAGCCATGCGGCTTCCATGGCCTCGCCCAGCGCCGTCTGCTCGGCGGGAGCGTCTGGGCCATCCAGGTTGGGCCGGCTGTTCAGCTCAGCCCGCGTCGCCTCATCGCTGAGCGAGGGAAAGAGCGCGCCGACCGCGGCGCCGCGGACCAGCCGCGAATCGTACCGCAAGCAAGACAACACGATGGACTGATCGGCGTCCACGGCCGTGCGATTCAGGTACAAGCGGCGACCCTGGCGGGTGGAAGCGAGGTAACTCAGCTTTTTGCGGTCCTTAGGATCATGGACTTCGAGCCGCACCTCCTCAAAGGCGTCAGGCAAATCGAGCAGCCACGGCTGCCCCGAGGCCGACGGCTCGCATAGAAGCGTGATGTTGGCCGGGTCGATCCCCACCCCGGCCAACTCCTCAAGCACGGGCGTCAGCAGCTGTGCCAGGTCGGGCAGCGATTCGTCCACCACGATGGCGACGTGGTCGTCGGCGGTCACCGCCGCGGACAGCGGCGGGAAATCGTGGGGCGCGCGAAGGGCCGCTCGCATCGCCGCCGCCGGATCGGCCAGCGGCGGCGGGCCGTGACGGCGCACGGGGCGGCGGTCGTCTGCGACGTCCAGGTCGATGCGGCTGCGGCCGCAATTCATTGAAATATGCATCTCCGAACTCCGCGAAGACGGGCGCGCCGCCGGCGGACTGTCCATCGTCGTCCATCGCTTCCATTGTAGCCGACCATTGGGCAGCGTTCCAACCGCCAGGAATTGCTTGTGGCGGCTGAAGGATTTGGTATTCTCGTGGCACCACTCAAGGAGCCATCCATGCACCCTGTCATCGACGTCGGCGATCTCGACGGTGCGCTGGCGCAGGCGGCCGACGGTCTGCGTCGCGCCAAGCGCGTGGCGGCGTTGACCGGCGCCGGCGTTTCGGCCGAGAGCGGCCTGGCCACCTTCCGCGGCGGCGGCGGTTTGTGGGAGGGCCGCGCCGTCGAAGACGTGGCGACGCCGGAAGCGTTTCAACGCAATCCCGGGCTGGTTTGGCGCTTTTACAACCTGCGCCGCGCCGGTTTGCGCTCCGCCAGGCCGAACGCGGGGCATCTCGCCCTGGTGGATCTGGAAAAACGCTGGGGCGAGCGCTTCACCCTTATTACTCAGAACGTCGATGGGCTGCATCAAGCGGCCGGCAGCGGACGCGTGCTGGAACTGCACGGCGGTCTGGCGCGCGTCCGCTGCACCGGGTGCAAGGCCGTAACGCAGCGGGCCGGCGAGGCCCTACCCGACCTGCCTAGCTGCGACGCCTGCGGCGCGCTGCTGCGGCCCGATGTGGTGTGGTTCCACGAGATGCTGCCTGAAAGCGTATGGCGGGTGGCGTGCGAGGCCGTTGAGGCGTGCGACTGTTTCTTAGTGATCGGCACCAGCGCGGTGGTGTATCCCGCCGCCGGGCTAATCGACATGGCCCGCGCGCTTGGGGCGTGTGTGATCGAGGTGAACCTGGAGCCCGCGGCGATTGCGGCCGGCTTGATCGGCTTATACGGCCCCTCGGGTCAAGTCCTGCCTCGCCTTATCAAGCGGCTGGACGAATCAGCGACTTGACGAGTTCAGAAACTCCTCCAATCCCTCGGCCAGGCGCCGGGCCGCCGTGCGCGTGTGCGACGCCAAGCGAATCAATTCCGCGATCAGCCCCGGTCTGCGCAGGACGGCGCCGGCCAATCGCCCCACCCTCACCCGGCCCGCGCCGACCAAATCAAGCAGCGCTTTGGACAAGGGTGTATCGACGTCATCCGAAATGACGCGCAGACAAGCGAACGGGACGCCGGCCGCATGGCACATCCGCGCGACGACGGCCGATTCCATGTCCACGGCGACGGCGCCGCTCCGCTCCGCGAGTCGGCCCTTCTCCTCCGGACGGCCGACAAGCGATGCAACGGTCAGCAACCGTCCACGTCGCCATTGTGCCGCCGCGCAGGGCACGGTTGGGACATCCGTGGCAAACCCTGTCTCAACGTCGCACACGGAATCCGCCAGGATCAAATCGCCGACGCACAAGCCCGGCACGAGCGCTCCGGAGAAGCCGGCCGAAAGCACCATTGAGGGGTGGAGAACAAGGCCATCCGCAAAGGGACCAGTGAGCAGCCACGCCAGAGCCGCCTCCATCGCACCAATGCCGACTCCAGTCTCCAATAGAAACACCCTGTGCGGACTATCACCGTGCAAGGCCGCGGCGACAGGGGCGCCGGGAATCACGCGCCGCCGCGGCCGCATCCGGCGGAAGAACATCGCCTCTCGACGGAGGGCGAAGACGACGCAGGGACAGGAGGCGTCGCTAGATCCTTGGTCATGCGAGGGTTGCAGCATACCGCTCCGCTGTTGGACAGCTCAGTCCGACGCTGCATTCCCTACCGCATAAGAGGCGGCGCGGTTGACAGCGTCCAAATCTGGCGCGACGCACGCGCATTGTAACCGCCCCCCATGCAGGCGCGCGTTCGGGATTCCTCTTGTTCACACCCGCCGCCTCGCTACAATCCGCCGGCCCGCAACTAGGTCTCCGCCCGCGGCCAACGTTCGGAACAGGGAGGAAACGCATGGGTAGGATGCAACCTTTGGGTTGGGCGGCGGCGGCCTTTGTTCTGTGGCGCGCGGCCGTCCAGGCTCAGCCGCCGGCCCCCGCCGCGCCTGCCGCTTCGTCCAGCGTGGCGGCCCGCGTCAACGGCCAGCCAATCCTCGAAAGCGCCCTCCAGCGCGGCCTTGGACGTGTGCCGCCGGCCAAGCTCGAAGAGGCCCGCAAGGAAATCCTCAACCATCTCGTCGAAAACGCCCTCATCGACCAATACCTCCTGCAATTGCCGCAATTCACCGCCTCCAAGGAGGAAATCGACGAGAAGGAGGCGCTGGTCCGGGCGGAAATGAAACAGCAGAATCTGGACTTCGACAAGAAGCTTCAGGAAATGAAGCTGACTGAAGCGGAGCTGCGCCAGGAAATCGCCGCCGACCTGCGCTGGACGAAGTTTTGCGACTCGGAAGCGACCGAGGCGAAGCTCAAGCAGCTTTTTGAGTCCGAAAAGGTGCTTTTCGACGGTACAATGGTCCGCGCGCGTCACATCCTGCTTACGCCGGACATGAACGCCCCCAAGGCGATCGAGACGGCCGTGGCTCAGCTGCGCGGCGTCAAGAAGGAGATCGAGGACAAGGTCGAGAAGGACATGGCCGGCTGCAAGGCGACGGAGCCGCTGGCCCGCGAGGACGAGCGACGAAACTACCTCGATGCGGCCTTCGCCGAGGCGGCCGGCAAATACTCGCAGTGTCCCAGCAAGGCCCAAGGCGGCGACGTGGACTTTTTCCAGCGCTCCGGCCGCATGGTGGAGCCGTTCTCCAAGGCCGCTTTCGCGCTGAAGCCGTTCGAGATGAGCGACGTGGTTCAGACGCAGTTCGGCGTCCATCTGATTCTCCTCACCGCTCGCAAGGAAGGGCTGCCCAACCTGAAATTCGAGGACATCAAGGACGACGTGAAGGACGAATTCTGCGACCGGCTGCGCGACGCAGTGGTCGCCAAGGTCAAGCCGAACGCCAAGATCGAAATCCTGCCGCCGCCGAAATAGAATCCACCGTGGGCCCGGGTTCCCGTGCTGCGCTTCGCGGCAGAATCGCAATCCCGGCCCATGGGAATCGTTCATGGCGTATTTGCTGCTTCTGCTGACCCTTGCGGCCGGCTGCCTAATCGGCGGCGTACCATTCGGCTGGCTGATCGCGCGCTGGCGCGGCGTGGACATCCTGCGGCACGGCAGCGGCAACATCGGCGCCACCAACGTCGGCCGTGTGCTGGGCCGGCCCTTCGGGCTCTTGGTCTTTGTGCTGGATTTCGCCAAGGGAGCGCTGCCGGTGCTGGCGGCCTCGTTCCTGCCCGAGCAGGGAATGCCGCGCGATTCCCTGCCTGTCGCTGCAGGCGTCGCGGCTTTTCTCGGCCATCTCTTCCCGATCTACCTGCGTTTTCGCGGCGGTAAAGGCGTGGCCACCGGCGTCGGCGTCGTGACGGTGCTGGCGCCCTGGCTGGCGCTAGCTGTATTGGCGGCGTGGGCCGTCATGCTCGCCGCCTCGGGCTACGTCTCCGCGGCCTCGCTGACCGCCGCCGTTGTGCTGTCCGCCCTGCGCCTCACCCTCACCCCCCACCCGTGGTCGCCGGAAACCATCGTCGTCACCACTTTTTGTCTTTTTGGGACCGTGTTAGTCTTCCTGCGTCATGCGGGCAACATCCGGCGCCTGCTGCACGGTTCCGAAAACCGCCTCCAGGATTCTCCTGCCATGCTCCACTTCTCCAAGATCGTCCACGTCCTCGCGCTGGGACTCTGGTTCGGCACGGTCGCCTTCTTCACCGTCGCCGGCCTGGTCCTGTTCCTGACGTTCGACGCAATCAGCTCGCAGCCCGCCGCCGATCGGCCCGCCTGGTTCCCCCTGCCGCCGCTGTACGACCGGCAACGGCCCAGCGACAAGTTTCCCGACCCGCTGCGCAAGGAGCAAGGATCGCGCGCAGCGGGCGCCGCCGTGGGACCGCTCTTTCCGTGGTATTACGGCATCCAGGCCGGCTGCGGCGTTTTCGCAGTAATAACAGCTCTCGGATGGTGGTTTTGGCGCCGCGGCTCGCGGGTCCATGCCGTCCGGACCGTGTTGCTGGCCGCGGCGCTGGTCGGAGTGGGCCTCGGCTGGTGGATGGAGGGCGTCGTGGCCGGTTTGCGCGAACCGCGCGACCGCTTAACGGACGAGGTCCTAAAGGAGGCGCCGCCGAAGGCGGAAGATGTTCAGAAAGCAGAAGAGGCCCGCTCCGCTTTCTTGCAGTGGCACAGTTACAGCCTGCTCGACAGTTGCGTCGTGGTCCTGCTGGTCGCCGTCGCCATGGCCCTGGCGGCGCAAATGCCGGCGCCCGCGGCGTCGCCGGCGCCTGCTGATCTGGAAAGGACGGAGCTGGAGCGCCGCCCCGGCGGCATCATTGCTTCTTCGTAGGATCGCTTAAGTCCCACAAACGCAGAGAAGCATCGGCCCCGACGGACGCCAACCGCGCCCCCTGGCCCGTGAAGACGACGGCTTGCACCCAGGCGCCGTGTCCTTCCAGCGTCTTGATCGCCTGGCCGGCGGCGGGGTTCCACAGCCGCACCGTGCGGTCCTTGCCCGCCGAAGCCAACAAGGCGCCGCCTGGATGGAACGCCAGCGCCGCGACGGCGCTCGTGTGGCCCGGCATGGACCGCACGAATTTGCCGTCGGCCGTCTGAAAGAGATGAATGACGCCGTCCGCTCCGCCGACGGCGATCGATTTGCCGTCCGGGTTGAACGCCAGGGCCGTCACAATGTTCGCCGCAGCCGGCGGCGCGTTGGGAGGCGCCGGCGGTTGGGCGGCCACGTCGATTTGCACCTTGCCCGATCCCACGTCCCAGATGCGAAGACGACCGTCATAGCCGGCGGCGGCGACGGCCTTGCCGTCCGGGCTGATGGCGACCGCCAGCAGCCAATCTGTCGCACCAGACAGCTTCGGCCCTGGTTTTCCCGCGACCGGCTCCCAGAGATGAACGGCGCCGTCGTCGCCGGCGCCGGCCAGCAGTTTGCCGTCGGCCGTGGCTGCCAGGGCGCGAACGACCGCACCGGCGTCCAGCGTTTGCACGGCTTTTTCGTCGGCCAGGTTCCAGACGAGCACCTTGCCGTCGGCGCCGCATGAGGCGAACAGGTCGCCGCACGCAGCAACGGATAAAATCGGCCCGTTATGGGCTGGAATCGTGCGTGGCGCCGTGTCGCCGACGCGCACACCCATCAGCACGTCCTTGCGCCAGTATTGCAACGACCCCTTTTCGCATCCGACGACGAGCAAACCGCCGTCCGCCGAGCAGGCGGCGGCCAGGCCGGGGCCGTCGAGTCCGTTCACGGTTTGGTCCAGCCGGGCCTGGGCGGGATCAATGGCGGGCGGCGCCTCCGCGGCGGCCGCAACCGCCCAGACGGCCGCCGCCGCCAAGACTGCGGACGCTGCACGACTGGTCCTCACGCCGCACCTCCCGCGTCGTTTGCCCTACGTGCGCCGGACCGACTGGATGACCACGTCCTTGACCGGCACGTCGTCGTGTCCGCCCTTGCGGCCAGTCGGGACGGCCTTGATCTTTTCCAGCACGTCCAGTCCCTCGACCACCTTGCCGAAGACGCAGTATTGATTCTTGTCCAGGAAATCGTTGTCCACGACGTTGATGAAGAACTGCGACGTGGCGCTGTTGAGGTCGTTGGTCCGCGCCATGGCGATGGCGCCGCGCTTGTTTTGCAGGCCGTTGCCCGATTCGTTTTTGATCGGCGCTTTGGTCTTCTTCTGCGTCATGCCCGGCGTGAAGCCGCCGCCCTGGACCATGAAATTCGGGATGACGCGGTGAAAGACTGTGCCGTCGTAGAATTTCTCATCCACATAGGCCAGAAAATTGGCGGTCGTCGTCGGGGCCTTGTCGCCGTCCAGTTCGATCTTGATCGTACCTTGGGACGTCTCCATCACCACCTGTGTCGTCGGCATGTTGCCTTCCTCCGGAAAGTGGGGCGACGCAAGCCGCTTACCGTCATGGATCACTTGTCGGCCCTGCGGACGGACTTGATCATGACGTCCTCGACCGGGATGTTGGCCATGGCGCCGCCGAGAATCTTGGTCGTCTTCACGTCCTTGATGGCGTCTACCACATCCATGCCGTCGATCACCTTGCCGAAGACTGCATAGCCGTCGGGGCTGACGCCGCCCGGATCGAGTTTATCCGTGTTGTCCACGACGCTGATGAAGAATTGCGACGTGGCGCTGTCGGCGTCGTCGGTCCGGGCCATAGCGATCGTGCCGCGCACATTGTGGACGCCGTTCTTGGCTTCGTTCTTGATCGGATCGTGCGTTTCCTTCTCCAGGGCCTTGACCTCCCGGCCCGACTGAGCCTGCGTCAGGCCTGGCTTGAATCCGCCGCCCTGGATCATGAAGTTCGGCATGACGCGGTGGAACGTGGTGCCGTCGTAGAACTTCTCATCCACGTATGTGAGGAAGTTCTTGACGGTGATCGGCGATTTGTCGGCGAACAGTTCGATCTTGATTGTCCCTTTCGACGTTTCCATGACGACGACAGGATTCGGTCCGTCCGACTTGGTGTCGGCTGTGGAAGAATCGCAGGCGGGCGCCGCCAGCAGCGCGAGGCCCAGGCCGGCGAAGAGCAGTCGTTTCACGTGAAATCTCCTTGGTGGTTGCCGCCCCCGACTGGCCGGAGGCATCCATAGCAAACCGCATCGCGGCTCCGATTGCAAGGGAAACGCGGTCAGAATCGTTTTCGGCGCCCGGTCCGCTTGTAAGGTCGGCGAGCGGCGCCGCCCTGGTCCAACCGCGGGAAATCATTTGACTCGGAGGAAGCACAAACTTACCATCTAACCTAGATTGCCCATTTTACGCGCCGGCCTCCGTCGGCGCATCCGCTCCGCGGGGGCTGGATGGGTCGTCGTGCCCGGGGAATGGAGGTGTGAGAGCGTGTATAGCGTTGTTTTGTTGGCTGCCATGACCGCCGGCGGTCAGGCGGCGGACCACCACGGCTGCTTCGCCTGCGGCGGCTGTTACGGCGCCTGCTACGGCAACTTTGGCGTCGATTCGTACAATTGCTACGGCGGCAGCCAGTGGGCCGGTTATGGCTGCGGCTGGAGCGGACATCACGGCGGCTATGGCTGCTATGGCGGCTACACCGGCTGCGGCGGGTATGGCTGCGCCGGTGGGTACTGGGGCGGATATGGCTGCAGCTGCAGCGGCTATCCGTGGGACTGGAGCAGCGCCGGCTGCAACGGCTGCTGGGGCGGCTACAGCGGCGTCATCTCGCCGTATTTCGTGCAGCCGCCGCCGGCTCCACCCACGACAAAACCGAGCGAAACGATCCCGCCGCCGTCCAAGCCCGGCGAGACCATTCCGCCGCCGTCCAAACCCGGCGAGACGCCCAAGCCGCCGGAGGCCGTCGCGCCGAACCGCGCCCGGCTGATCGTCGATGTACCGCCGGACGCCAAGCTGTATATCGACGACACGGCGATGAAAACGACGGCCGAACATCGCACCTACCAGACGCCCGACCTGGAGCCGGGTCAGACGTACTACTATGAAGTGCGCGTGGAGTTGCAGCGCGACGGCAAACCGGTCAGCGAAACCCGCCGCGTGCTGGTGCGGGCCGGCCAGGAGATTCACGCCGACTTCACGGACATGGGGACCACGGCGACCGCTCAGGCGAAGTGATCCCGCCCGGCGAGCGGCAGAGCTTGCTTCTGCCGTTTGGGTCGCGCCCAAACGGCGCAGACGAGCCTGGCCGCTCGCCGGAGTCGAGATTGCCATGATGCACTTCGCCGACCGCCTCGCCGATGCCATTCACGGGAAGGGCAACGCCCTCTGTGTGGGCCTCGACCCGCGCTGGGAATCGTTGCCGCTGTCCATCCGCAGGCGCTGCGGCAGCGAATCCCTGCACTCCGTCGCCGCGGCCTTTGAAGCATTCTGCAGCCGCGTGCTTGACATCGTCGCGCCGCTTGTGCCGGTGGTGAAGCCACAAAGTGCATTCTTCGAAGCGTGCGGCCCCGACGGCATGGCCGCGATGCAACGCCTGGTGCGCAAAGCCCGCGACCTTCGGCTCATAACCATTCTGGACGCGAAACGCAACGACATCGCCTCGACGGCCGCCGCCTACGCGGACGCCGCTTTCGGCGTCGCGATTGAGGGCCGCATCCATCCCGTCTGGGACGCCGATGCGCTCACGGTCAATCCCTATCTCGGCCGCGATGCCGTCGAGCCCTTCCTGGCCAGCGCTCGCCGCGTCGGGGCCGGTATCTTCGTGTTGGTGCGGACCAGCAATCGCGGGGCCGGCCTTTTCCAAGATCTTGTGGCGGACGGCCGACCGATTTATCAGCATGTTGCGTCGGCCGTGGATGCTTGGGCGCGCGAAAACATCGGCAAGTGCGGCCTTGGCGACGTGGGAGCGGTGGTCGGCGCGACGTACCCGGCGGAACTGGCGGAATTGCGGCGGCTGACTCCGGACGTGGTTTTCCTGATCCCTGGCTTTGGGGCGCAAGGCGGCGCCGCCGCCGACGTCGCACCGGGTTTCCGCTCGGATGGACGGGGCGCCGTGGTCAGCAGCTCTCGCGGTGTGCTGTTTCCGTTCAGGCCGGACGATCCCAGGTGGGAGCAGCGAATTGAAGAGGCGGCACGGGCGGCCGCGTCGGAAATCGGGCCGCTGTCGCGGCGGTGATTCGGGCGCAACGACCGGATCACACGGTTGTTTCACGTCCCTCGCGGGCCGACCGTGCCAGCGCGTCCACGACTCGCAGCGTGCGCACCGCCTCGTCCGGCGCCGGCCGCAGCGGTTCGCCGAACAGCACCGCCCGGCTGAAGTCGTCGATCATGCGCGCGATCTGGTCCTCGCCCTCGACGGCGAACTCCTCCTCCGGCCGGCCCGGGCGGCGCACGGTGAAAGTCGCCCGCGGACCGGGCAGCCACAAATCAGGCACGTGGACGACTCCTTCCGACCCTGTGATTTCCATCCAGGCGCGCAGCGGCATCGTGAAACCACAGTCGAAGGCGCCGACCCGACCGTCGGCCATCCATACCAGACCGCTCATCTCCACATCGACGCCGTGCATGTACCGGGCCGTCGCCCACGCGCGCACCGGTTCGGCCCCAAACGCCCAGCGGATGCCGTAAACCGGATAACAGCCCACGTCGAGCAGGCTGCCGCCGGCCAGGTCGGAACGCAGCCGGATGTTGTTCGGATCGAGGGGCTTAATGGGAAACGTGAACGCCGTCGTCACGCGCTCTACATGGCCGACGCCGCCGTCGTCCAGGAGTTTTCGCAGACAGGCGGTGCGCGGATGGTGCGGCCACATAAAGCCGTCCATGAGCAGCACGTTGCGGGCGGCGCAATAGGCGACCAGCTCGCGAGCCTCCGCCGCCGTCGGCGTCAGCGGCTTTTCACACAGGATATGTTTGCCGCGCTCGGCCGCACGCCGCGTCCATTCGGCGTGCAGGGTATTGGGCAGCGGGACATACACCGCGTCCACGTCATGATCGTCAAGCAGCGCTTGATAGCTGCCATAAGCGATCGGAATAGACGCCACTTTGGCCGCCGCCCGCGCCTTTTCTTCCGATCGACTGGCGACGGCCCGCAGCTCGGCATGGCGCGACCGTCGGAACGCCGGCAGCAGCCGATCATTGATCTGGGCGACGCACAGAATGCCCCAGCGCAGTTTCCGGTCAGTGGTCGGCATAAGCAAGTCCACGGGCGAGGCGAAGCGGCGCAAGACCGCGCTTCTCACTGTACAATACGCATGGTGCATTGACCATTGACGGCGTCTTGGCGAGCCGGGTCGCTGCAGCGCCCGGAGACGAATCCGACCATGTGCCTGTTGGCTCTGTTTTACCGCGTGGTCAAGGACGCCGCCGTTGTGGTCGGCGCCAATCGCGAAGAGGCGTATCGGCGGGGCGGCTCGCCGCCGCAGCTGCACGCCGCTTCGGTCCGCTGGGTCGGCGGCGTCGATCCGACCGCCGGCGGGACATGGCTTGGCGTCAATGAACACAGCATGCTGGCGGCCGTGACGAATCGGCGCAAGGACGTGAAGCCGGCCCGTCCGCGGAGTCGCGGCTTGCTCGTGCGCGATTTGCTCGGCTGCCCCAGCGCGTCGGCCGCGGTGGACGTGGCCGTGCGTGAGCTGGCGGCAAACCGCTACGACGGCTGCAACATCGTCTGCGCTGACGCCCGAGACGCCGTGGTGGTCCACGGCAGCGACTGGCTGCGCGTGCGGCCGTTGCCGCCGGGGCTCCACGTCCTGACCAACGGCGACGTGAACGACGAGCGCGACGCCCGACGGACCTTTGCCGCCCATCTGCTTGGCCAGGAAGGCTATCGCTATCGATCCTCGGCTGACTGCATGGCGGTGCTGAAGGAATTGTGCAGCCGGCATGAGCCGGGCGAGCCGCCGATTTGCCTGCATGGCGACGACCGGGGCACCACGTCCAGCACGATCGTCGCTTTGCGGTCATCGCTGGACGACAGCGTCTACCTTCACGCCCAGGGACCGCCCGACGCGACGCCTTATGAAGATTATTCGGAGTTGCTTCGTGAAATGAACGGAGACGGGCCATGACCGCCGCGACGCTTCCGCCGGGACCCAAGGGCACGCTCCTGGGCGGCAACCTGGCCGAGCTGCGCCGCGATCCTTTGGCGCTTTACACGCGCTGCGCCCGCGAATTCGGCGATTTCAGCACAATGCGTTTCGGCCTGCGCCGCGTCTATCTCATCAACCACCCGGACCTGATCGAATCGGTGCTGGTGACGAACGCCCGCAACTGGGTCAAGCACTACGCCCTCAAAATGAACCGCCTGCTCCTCGGCGACGGCCTCCTGACCAGCGACGGCGACGCCTGGCTGCGCCAGCGCCGGCTGCTGCAGCCACTGTTCAACCGCGATCGCCTGGCAGGCTATGGCGCCGTCATGGTCGAGAGGACCGAACGCCTGGCCGATTCGTGGCACGACGGCGAAACGCGCGACATCCATTCTGACATGACGCACCTGGCGCTGGACATCATCGCGCGGTCTCTATTCGGATCGGGATTGACGGAAAAGGCCCGCGAGATCGGCGGCGTTTTGTCGCAAGTGGGGCGATCCTTCAACCGGCGCCTCGGCGGTTTCATCATTCTGCCGGAGTACGTGCCGACGCCGACCAACCTCCGTATGAAGCGGGCCGTGCGCCGGCTCGATGAGATCCTTTACGATCTCATTGGTCAGCGAAAGGAAAGCGGCGGCCAGGACGATTTGCTGTCGGTTTTCCTGAATGCACGCCACGAGGACGGCGGGCGCATGAGCGACCGCCAGCTGCGCGACGAGGCCATGACGCTTTTTCTGGCCGGCCACGACACCACCGCGCTGACGCTATCGTGGTGCTGGTATTTGCTGGCTCAGAATCCGCCGGTCTATGACGCCTTGCAGGCGGAGCTGGCGTCGGTGCTGGGCGCCCGGCCGCCGACGCCCGCCGACCTGCCGCGGCTCCCGTATACCGAGCGAGTGGTGATGGAGACGATGCGGCTCTACCCGGCCGCCTACATGATGGGCCGGCAGGCCGTCGCCGCTTGCGACCTGGGCGGCCATCGTCTGCCGGCTGGCGCCACGGTGCTGATGGCCCAGTGGCTCATGCACCGCGACAAGCGCTGGTTCGACGAACCGGAGCGATTCCACCCGGACCGCTGGGCCGACGGCTTGGCGAAGCGGCTGCCGAAGTTCGCCTACTTCCCCTTCGGCGGCGGCGGCCGGCTCTGCATCGGCAATTCCTTTGCGCTCATGGAAGCGTGCCTTGTCCTGGCGACGCTGGCCCGCCGCTGCCGCTTCAGCCTCGTTCCCGGCCCGCCCATCCGCCCCGCGCCTGCAATTACGCTGAAACCGGAGGGCGGCATCCCAGTGGTCGTCCGTCTCACCGCGCAACGGGGGGCCGCGTGACGATCCGCTATCCGCATCGCATCCGGCTGCGCGGGCCCTGGGAATGCGCACCGCTGGAACGCCGGCCAGCAGGCGAACTGCCTCCGCCAATGCGCATGACATTGCCATGCCGTTGGGCCGCTGGCGGCCTGGCTGACTTCGCCGGCGTCGTTCGTTTCCGCCGCAGATTCGGCTACCCCGGACAAATCGACGCTTGGGAGCGTGTATGGCTTACATTCGAGGGTGCATCCGATCGCGCGGCGGTTCGCCTCAACGGGCGTGATCTCGGCGATCATGCCGGCGACGCGCCGTTCGAGTGTGAGGCGACTGCCTTGCTGCAGGCACGCAATGAGCTGATCGTGGACGTGGCAGGCCCCGCGGACGGCGGCCTGTGGGGCGAGACCGCGCTGGAAGTGCGTTGCACCGCATTCCTGCGGCATGTGCGTTTCTGGGTCGAGGGGACCGATCTGCATGCGGCCGGTCTGGTGGTCGGCGAAGCGGATCGGCCGCTTGATCTTTACGTGCTGCTGGGCGGCGCCACGGCGGCCTACGTGACGGTCGCGGCCGCGCCGGCCGGGACGCCCTTCCACATCGTCGCGGAGAAGGCGGCGAGCGGGCAAGCTGCGGCGGCGCAGGTCGATCTGGTAAATGGCGCAGTGGTTTGGTACACCGCAGTCCACGTACTGCCGGCGGACTAAGGAACCTTCATGGATATTCATTATCTGCGATTCTTCGTATCGGACAAGGAGTTGCAGGAGCTGGCCCAGAAGGCGCAAGCCGGGGAGAGCGCGGTCAAAAACCTGACGGTGCGCGTGGCGC
>DATKHW010000012.1:0-8082 GCA_035546275.1 Gemmataceae bacterium | reverse complement strand
GCGACAAATCAGGGGGCTGACGCCCCCCGCTCGCCGCAATCCGCCGCTGCAATCGCCGCCGCCAGGTCGATCCGCCCTTCATACAGGGCGCGTCCGATGATGCAGCCGGCCAGGCGGCGCTTCGCCAACCGAGCCACGTCGTCCAATGTCGTCACGCCGCCGGAGGCGATGACCGGCACGCTGATGGCCGACGCCAATTCGGCCGTCGCCTCCACATTCGGCCCAGCCATCATGCCGTCGCGGCTGATGTCGGTGCAGATGATCGCGGCCGCGCCCCAGCCGGCGCATTGCCGGGCCAGGTCGAGCGCACTGCGGTCGGAATCTTGCAACCAACCTTCGACGGCGACCCGGCCGTCCCGCGCATCGATGCCGACGGCGACGCGGCCGGCGAAGCGACGACACAGACGCTGGCACCATTCCGGATCGCGTAAAGCGCGCGTGCCGATCACGACTCGGGTGACGCCCCAACCGAGGGCTTCTTCGACATGCTCGTCGGACCGGAGGCCGCCGCCCAGCTGACAGGGCACGCCGGCCGCCCGGACAATGGCGCGGACGGCGGCCGCGTTGATAGGCCGGCCCTCCCGGGCGCCGTCGAGATCGACGAGATGCAGCCACGGTGCGCCTTGCTCCACCCAGCGGCGGGCCATCGCGGGGGGGTCGGCGCCGAAGACCGTTTCCTGGGCGTAATCGCCCTGGCGCAGCCGGACGCACTGGCCGCCCCGCAGGTCGATGGCCGGCAGAATCAGCACCCAAGGCTCCTCCGGTCGAAGGGTGAAGACGACGCGGCAGCGCGTCGTGCGCCACTGTAGGCGTCCGCGCGCGGAAAGGCAAGCGCCTGCGAAGATTTGCGGTAGGCCGTGCGAAGGGGCTTCTGGCGCCACATTTGCGTGAGATTCCGCGATGGTCCAAGCGCATGTATTCGCCCGGGAGGGTTGAGCCATGAATCCGTCCGCCGTTGACGTGAAATACGCCCCGCCCGCCCGGCCCCCGGCCTCCGTATGGCCGCCGAAGTCGGCGCCGTCGTCCTTAAGCGTCCAGAGCCACGGCCGGTCCGATCCGGGCGTAGTGCGGCCCAGCAATGAAGACCAGTTCCTCATCGCCTCGCTGAGCAAGGCCCTGCACGTAGAAGGGAGCAGCGTGGAGCAGCCCGAAGTGAAGTTCAGCGATCCGCTGGGGACGCTGTTTGTGGTGGCCGACGGCTGCGGCGGACATGCCGGCGGCGAAAAGGCGAGTCAATTGGCCGTCCGTTCCATTGAGCAATCGGTCGTCGATACGCTGAACTGGTGCGCCCAGTTGCGAATCGGCGCCGACGGCGAAGCGCTGTTGGGAGAATTCAAGAAGGCGCTGTCGCTGGCCAACGAACGGCTCAACCACGAAGCGGATCGCCATCCGCAGTTGCACGGCATGGCAACCACGCTGACGTTGGCCTATTTCCTCCGCCGCGACCTCTTCGTAGCCCACGTCGGCGACAGTCGGTGCTATCTGCTGCGCAAGAACCTGCTCTACCGGCTGACGCGCGACCACACGATGGTTGCCGAGATGGTGCGGCGCGGCCTGATCAAGCCGGACGACGCGGCCCACCACCCCTACCGGCACGTCGTGACCAACGTGGTCGGCGGCTCCGATCCGGGCGTCGACGTCGAAATGCATAAGCTGCCACTGGAAGCGGGCGACTCCATCCTGCTCTGCTCCGACGGCTTGACGGAGATGGTCCCGGATACGGACATCCTGAATGTCCTCGTTACGTCCCAGCCGGACCCGGCCGCGGCATGCGATCGGCTGACGGCGCTGGCCAACGAAAAGGGCGGCAAGGACAACGTCACCGTGATCGTGGCGCGCTTCGACGAACAGCCGTCATGACAACGTCGCCGTCATCACGATGACGAGGGCCGTGACCGTCAGCGCCCCCGCCAGCGCCAGGGGAATGGCGAGGGCGCCCTGGAAACTGCTCCGCCGCGCCCGCGCTCCAACCAGGGGCGCCAGGGCCAGACTGCCCAGCGAACCCAGCGCGAACACCAACCCGTAGGCCGTGCCGGTCGGCGGCGCCGGCTCGATGTGGAATATCAAGCCGACCAGCGACGGGAAGACCGGGCCGAGCAGGAAGCCCAGCGACACCAGCTGGAAGCGCGCCGCTGCCCGGCTTCCCGTCCCGATCAGGTTGCCGAGGACTCCGGCCGCCAGGGCGCCGGCGGCAATCAGCAGCCAGACTTCTACCGAGGCGGCCGCCCAGTGCAGCCACATCGCCGCCAGCAAACGTGATCCCAGAAACGCCGCCCAGAACCCGGACAGCGCCCACGTCGCCCCGGCCGGCGTCTGGCCTAGCTCCGTGAGATACGTTGTGGCCCACACGCTGAGGGAGCTTTCCAGCGGCGCGTAGAACAGGAACAGGAGGCCTATCAGCCAGAGGTTGCCGTTGAGGAGCAGCTCGCCGAGGTCGATCGTCTGCCGCGGCAGGTCCCACGATTGTCCCGGCCAGGCGGCCAGCACGGCCGGGGTCAGGCAAACCACGGCAAGCACGACGGCCGTGCGGCGGAACTCCACCAATCGCACCAGCACATCCGAAAGCATCGGCGTCACCAGGGCGCCGAGCGCCATGAAGACGCAGCCAAGGTCGATCGACGCCGACGCCAGCCGATCCACGCCGAAGAAGGCCCGCGGCATGAGCAGGATGGCCGCCATGTTGACGGCGGCGCAGCCCAACCCGGCCAGCAGCAGGGAACCGAAGGCTCGGCCGAACGTCTTGCGCATTCCCAGCGTGGCGACAGCCGCCGCCGTCGCCAGGGAACCGTCGATGAGGATGATGCGCACGCCGACCAGGTCGATGAGCAACCCGGCCGCCAGCATCAGCGGAATCACGGCCGCATTGAGGGCCGCCAGCAGGAAGCCGACCTGACCTTCGCCGAGGTTGAGCCGCTTGGCCAGGGCCAGCTTCAGACTGCCCAGGAGGGCCAGCATCATGCCGAACACGAAAGCGGCGCTGATCGTCGTGGCTTGCAGCATCGTCATGGGGCGACTCCTTGGCGTGAAGGGCGCAGCGGCTCCCTGATTGTATTCGTTCGCGGAGGAAGACTCTGAACAGAATCCTGCGCAGCGCAGGAGCCCGCAGCGCAAGCAAGGGCTCCTGCGCTGTTCACCTGTTCAGAAAGCCAGAGGCATTTTGTCGGACGTCAGACGCCCGAACATTCCGATTGGCGCCGGTGTCGGAAGAGAAGAAAACAGCCGCGGGACGGCGTGTTGGGCAAGGTCGGGCGGCGCGGGAGTTGCGGGTATTTCGCCTTGCAACGCTTTTGCGGCCTCCCTATACTTACTCTTTCCACGCGGGCGGATGCGCTAGCGTAGCTCAATCGGCAGAGCACCGCTTTTGTAAAGCGGATGTTGTGGGTTCGATTCCCACCGCTAGCTCTGCCGGCCTCGGCGGCTGTCATTGGCGAAAGGACTCCGGCGCGAACAGAGATCGGTAAACGGGCAGATGGCCGAGCGGCCAATGGCATCAGACTGTAAATCTGACGGGCACAGCCCTACGCAGGTTCGAATCCTGCTCTGCCCATTTGAGATGCGGGTGTAGCTCAATTGGCAGAGCAGTAGCCTTCCAAGCTACTTGTTGGGAGTTCGAGCCTCCTCACCCGCTCTGTCGGCCGGTCCAAACCTTGCTGCGCATCGCCTTGCTTGACTAAAGATGTCGCTGCTGTAGCTCAGTGGTAGAGCGCTTCCTTGGTAAGGACGAGGTCCTGGGTTCAAGCCCCAGCAGCAGCTTTAATGTCTCTGATTGACTCTCACCCCGTTGTCCGGGCGGAAGCGTCCGGCTGCTCGCCATGAAAGTGCGGAGGAACGATGGCTAAGGAAGTTTTCGCGCGAACCAAGCCACACGTCAACGTCGGCACCATCGGTCACATTGACCACGGCAAAACGACGCTGACGGCCGCGCTGGTGCTGCGCTCGGCGGTCCGGAACAAAATCACCACCTTCAAGGGCAAACAGGTCAACGACCCGGCCGCCGACGTCTACAAGCAGATCGCCAAGGGCGGCACTGAACGCGATTCCCTGAAGACGGTGACCATCGCCGTGGCTCACGTCGAGTATGAGACGCCGGCCCGGCACTACGCCCACATCGACTGCCCCGGCCACGCCGACTATATCAAGAACATGATCACCGGGGCCGCCCAGATGGACGGCGCCATCCTCGTCGTCGCCGCCAACGACGGCCCCATGCCGCAGACCCGCGAACACCTCCTGCTCGCCCGCCAGGTCGGCGTGCCGCGCATCGTCGTCTTCCTCAACAAGATCGACACCGTGGACGACCCCGAACTGCTCGAACTCGTTGAGATGGAGGTCCGCGAACTGCTGACCAAGTACGACTTCCCCGGCGACGAGGTGCCGATCATCCGCGGCAGCGCGCTGCCGGTGATGCAGTCGGCCGGCAAGGACGAGGCCGCCGCCAAGTGCGTCGACGACCTGTTCAACGCGCTGGACACCTACATCCCGACGCCGGAGCGGGCCGAAGACAAGCCGTTCCTGATGTCGATCGAGGATGTCTTCTCGATCAAGGGCCGCGGCACGGTCGGCACCGGCCGCATCGAGCGCGGCAAGTGCAAGGTCGGCGACGAAGTCGAGATCGTGGGCCTCATGAAGGCGCCGCGGAAAACCGTCGTCACCGGCGTGGAAATGTTCCAGAAGACGCTGGAGTTCGGCACGGCCGGCGACAACGTCGGCGTGCTGCTCCGCGGCATCGAGCGCACCGACCTGGAGCGCGGCCAAGTCTTGGCCAAGCCCGGCTCGATCACGCCCCACACCGACTTTGACGCCGAAGTGTACATCCTCAGCAAGGAAGAAGGCGGCCGGCACACGCCGTTCTTCACCGGCTACCGTCCGCAGTTTTACTTCCGCACGACGGACGTGACCGGGTCCGTCACACTGCCCGACGGCGTCGAGATGTGCATGCCCGGCGACAACGTCAAGATGCACGTCAAGCTGCTGGATGAATCGCCGATCGCCATGGACGACGGTCTGCGCTTCGCCATCCGCGAAGGCGGCCGCACCGTCGGCTCCGGCGTCGTGACGAAGATCGTGAAGTAACGATTTCCCACCAGCCCGAAGCGCAAGCAAGGGAAGCGAGTCCCATGCTTGCGCTTCGGGCTGGTTATGGCGGTGAAACAACCATGCGTGAATACGTTTGGATGGAATGCACGGTGTGCGGCGCCCGCAATTACCGCACCCAGAAGGAAACTCGCGGAGCCGATCGGCTGGAACTGAAGAAGTTCTGCCGCAAGGAACGCAAGCACACGCCGCACAAGGAATCGCGGAAGAAGTAGCGAGTCGTCCGTCGTCCTTCGTCCTTTGTCCGTTGGGGGCCGCGGAGCTCCTGCAATCGGCGACGCAGTGTTTCATCCCCGATAAGCCGACAACGGACCATGGACAACGGACCAAGAAGGGGTGTAGCTCAATTGGTAGAGCACTGGTCTCCAAAACCAGCGGTTGAGCGTTCGAGTCGCTCCGCCCCTGTTCCGACCCGCATTGGTCTCCCCCACCCACGGGGAGCGGGAACGGCGGGGGGCGCGCCGCCAGGGCCGGCCCCAGTCGCCAGGATGGCGGGGGACGGCGGCGCGTAAGGACGGATCTGGACCGGCCTGCCCGGTTCTTCTTCTGAACAGGAATTGCCATATGGCCGTGGCTGTCAAGAATCCCCCGATCAGCGGCATGTCGAGTCCCTTCGATCGGCTGCCAGTCGTGAGCCTGATCGGCGCCGCGTACGTGGTCGTTTCTCTGGGGATCGTCCTCAGCGGCTTGCCGTATGTGTGGCGGAACGTCCTGGGGTGGACCGACCCGCTCTACGGCAACCTCTTTCTCGGCCTCGTCATGTTGGCCGCCCTGGTAGGGCTGGCCGTGCTGGGCGCCCGGCTGTTCGGCGCCAACCGACCGGCCGGGGCGCGCGCCGGCGTCTTCTTCGGGGTGATCGGCTTCCTGATCGTCCTCTTGCTGACGCGCTGGGCCAGCGTGTGGATCGAATACTGGATCTTCACGAACCACTGGCTTGGCGACAGGCCGGAGATCGGCCTGGCCCTGACGGGCGTCGTGGCAGTGGTCCTGCTGATCGGCGAAGGGTATCTGTTCTTCCGACCCCGCATGCAATCCTTCCTGGTCGCCTTCGAGGCGCAAGGGTGGCTCACGGCCTCCTCTTACAAGGGGCAGCAGGGGCAGCGCGTTCGCCGCGGCACGATCCTTGGCATCCTGCTGATCGGCGGCTCCGGCGTCTACACGATGATCAACAACGGCTTCCTGCGGCGCATGCCGGATAGCCTGTATCTGAATATCCCCTTCACCGGCGCGGCCCCGATCGCGAACATGGGCGACGCGGAGTTTCTCCTGAAGGACCCCAAGCGGCCGAAGAACCAGGTGCAGATCGTCTCCAAAGGCGACGCCGCCAGCCTTGCGGAAGGGGCGCTGGTGAGCGTTCAGGATTATAAGAACAAGCTCAAGGAAATCATTGACCGCGCAAACATCGTCGGCAGCGCTCCGCATGAAGAGGAAGGACGCGCTGCCGGAGGCGACAAGGAATTGCCGCTCGACGCGACCACCAAGCAGTGGTACATGCAGAAAATCGCGGACGACGACATTACCGCTCTGGTGAATCTGCCGAGTCCATCCATGGCCGCCGGCGCCGCGTTCGGTCCGACCGCCCTCGCGGTCGTTCCCCCCGCCGGATTGCCCACGGCGCTAGTGTGCATCGATCCCTACGTCCTCCGCAATGTAAACGCCGAGCTGCGCAGTCAGTACGTGCTGGTCACGGATGCACGTCAATCCAACCTGAAGACCGGCGCGGTGGTTCCGAGGAAGGATTTTGACGATCAGGTGGAACGGCTGACGAAGTTGGGCCAGAAGCCTCCCGAGGGCGGCCCGCCGTACCCGGCCATCGCCAAGGCATCGATAAGCGAGCGGCTGACGCTCTTGCCGGCCCTGCAATACACGCTGCCGGTGCTGCTCATCGCCCTGGCGCTGTGGGTGGGTTGGCGCGTCGTCAATTACCCCGCCTTCGCCGACTTCCTCATCGCCACCGAGGCGGAGCTGAACAAGGTTTCCTGGATCACCCGACCGCGGCTCATCCAGGACACCATCGTGGTGCTGGTGACGGTGTTTCTGCTAGCGCTATTCCTGTTCTCCATGGACCAGTTGTGGCGCGTCGTGCTGAGCAATTGGCCGGTGAACGTGCTCCAGATCAACCGCGATCAGAACGACCAGAGCGCCGAGGATAAACCGTGGTGAGCCATGCCTGACGACCCGCTGACGACTGACGCCGCACCGCCGACCGACGAGGCCGCTCCGCATCACGTCGCCGTCCCCGAACCGGAGGCGGCCGTTGCGCCTGCTCCGGAATCGCCGACCGCGGAGGAAGCGCCCGCGCCGCCGGAGTCGGCCGCGCCGCCCGAGCCGCCGAACCCAGAGCCGCTGACTCCCTCCGCCTACATCGAGGAGGAGCCGGATGAAGAGCCGGCGACGCAGCCGGCCGCCGGCCAGGAACCGCCGCCGGACGAACCGCCCACGGCCGTCGAAGCGGAGGAACCGGCCGTTCCGGAGCCGAGCAACAAGCGCTGGTACGTCGTCAAGGTGCAGAGCGGCCGCGAGGAATCGATCAAAGAAGCGATCGAGCGGCGCGTCAAGATCGAGCGGCTGGAGGAGTTTTTCGGCCAGATCGTCATCCCCGTGGAGCGCGTCACGGAGATGCGCCGCGGCAAGCGGGTGGTCAAAGAACGCAAACTCTACCCCGGTTACCTGATGGCGGAAGTGGAGTACAACGATCGCATTTTGTACCTGTTCCGCGAAACCTCCGGCGTGGGCGATTTCGTGGGCGGCACGCTGAATCGGCCGCCGCCGCCGATGTCGGAGCGGGAAGTGGCGAAAATGCTCGGTCCCAAGGGCGGCCCCGAGGACAAGGGCAAGGAGATCCAGGCCAAGCCGCCGGTGGAGCGCGGCGACCGCGTCAAGGTGCGCGACGGCACGTTCGCCGGCATGGAGGGCGAGGTGAAGGAGATTCTGGAAACCTTGAATCACTTGAAGGTCGAGCTTACGATCTTCGGCCGGCCCGTGCCG
>DATKHW010000011.1:0-5927 GCA_035546275.1 Gemmataceae bacterium | reverse complement strand
GAAGGCGAAGAAGCTGGGATTGGCGGAGGGGGCGCAGGCGGACGGGGAGGGGTAGGCTTTACCAGCCTGAACCGCGAGCGAGGGAGAATATCAATGGAGACGGAAACCATGGGGCGCGTTGTTGCGGAAGCAACGATCGAGAACCTGTCTGACCTCTATCTTGCGCACCGCGGTGTGGTCCCGCCGGAGCAGGTTCGGCGGATCGTCGTGCCGGACGCACTCGCGGATACCGGGGCCACGCTGCTGTCCATCCCGACGAACTTGATCCGGCAACTCGGCCTGGCGCAAACGGGGACCAGGCAAGTAACCAGCAGCGTGGGGCCTGCTCAGGCAGCCAAGTACGAGGCGGTGCGGCTTACGGTCATGGGCCGTGACTGCACGATGGACGTGCTGGAAGTACCGGACGGCGTGCCGCTGCTGCTCGGCCAACTGGCGCTCGAAGCCCTCGATCTGGTGGTCGATCCGCCCAATCGGCGGTTGATCGGAAATCCCGCCCACGGCGGGGCATTGGTTCACGAGATGTACTGAGGGCCGCCTTCGTGAGCCGCATCCGCCAACTTCCGCCCCTGGTCGTCAACAAAATCGCCGCCGGCGAGGTCATCGAACGGCCGGCCAGCGTGCTCAAGGAGCTGCTCGAAAACTCCCTCGACGCCGGCGCCCGGCGCATCGACGTGGACGTGGAGCAGGGCGGCGTCGACCTGATCCGCGTCGCCGACGACGGCTGCGGCATCCATGCGGACGACCTGCCGCTGGCCTTTACCAGCCACGCCACCAGCAAGCTCCACGACGCCGACGACCTCTTCCGCGTCCGCACCCTCGGCTTCCGCGGCGAGGCCCTCGCCTCCGTCGGCGGCGTCGCCCAAGTGTCGCTGCAATCCCGGCCGCCGGATCAAAGCTGCGGCGCCGAGATCGTCTGTAACGGCGGCGTACTCGGCCTGGTTCGGCCCTGGAACGGCTCGCCAGGCACGCGCATCGAGGTCAAGCACCTGTTCTGCAACACGCCGGTCCGCCGCAAGTTCCTGCGAACGACCACAACGGAGATGGGGCATATCTCC
Organism: Gemmataceae bacterium; assembly: GCA_035546275.1. Taxonomy (GTDB): domain Bacteria; phylum Planctomycetota; class Planctomycetia; order Gemmatales; family Gemmataceae; genus UBA4732. The sequence goes on along the minus strand of DATKHW010000011.1, from coordinate 4,872 downwards.
GAAGCGTTCATGCGCTTGGCGCTGGCGCACAGCCAATCCGCCGACGCCCCCCATTTGACGCTGCGCCAAAACAATAAGCCGGTTTATGACCTGCCTCCGTCGATGACGCTGCGCGACCGCGTCGGCGCCTTCTTCGGCCTGGAGCTGAGCGCCGCCCTATACGCCCTCGATGCCGCTAGGGGCGAGGCCCGACTATCCGGCTTCATCGCCGATCCCGCCTGCGAGCGCGGCACAGCCAAGATGCAGTACGTCTTCGTGAACGGCCGCTGGGTTCGCGATCGCACCGTCGCCCACGCCATTCAGGAAGCGTATCGCGGCCTCCTCATGACAGGGCGATATGCGGTCGTTTTTCTCTTCATCGAGCTGCCGCCTGATCAGGTGGACGTGAATGTGCACCCCACCAAGTCGGAAGTACGCTTCCGCGATTCGCAGGCTCTTTATCATCTGGTATTCAGTACGCTGCGCGACCGGCTCAGCGCCGAGAACCTGACGGCCCGGCTCCAGGCGCCCTCGACCATGCGGCCGACGGCCGCCGAGCCGTGGTCGCTGTCGCCGCTTCCGCCGCCGCAACCGGCGCTGCCGTTTCCGCCCGCGGGCCGGGCGACGACTCCGTCGGCGCCTGCGTGGGCCGCATTCCCTCCCGAAGGGCCCGCATTGTCGCATGACGATCGGACGCCGACTCCGTCGGCGGCCCCGTATCCGGATTTCCCGCCAAACGTCCCGCCGCTCGGCCCGAACAAGGTAATTCAGCTATACGATGCTTATCTCGTAATGGAAACGGAGAAAGGCATGCTGGTCATTGACCAACATGCCCTGCATGAGCGTATCCTGTTTGACCAGCTCAAGCGCCGCCTCCAATCCGGATCGCTGGAATCGCAACGTCTGCTGATCCCCGAACCGGTGGAAGTGACCGCGGAGCAGGCGGCGCGAACGCTGGAGCACCGTGAAGCGCTCGCTGAATTGGGCATCGGCGTGGAGGATTTCGGGGGGGGCACGCTGCTGGTCACGAGCGTGCCGACTTTGCTGAGCCGGCGCTCGCCGCAGTCGATCTTGCGGGCCGTGGTGGACCATCTAACCGCAAAGGATCGGCCGCCGACGCGAGCAGTCCTCTTCAACGATCTCCTCAGTCTCATGGCCTGTCATGCCGCCGTGCGGGCCGGGGACCGTTTGACGCCGGAGCAGATCGCCGCCCTGGTGGAGCAGCGCGCTCTGGCCGACGACGTTCATCATTGCCCGCACGGCCGGCCGACTTCTCTTCTTTTCAGCCGGCACGACCTCGATCGCCAATTCCGCAGAATTTGATGCGTTGCGTCCGTCGCCTCCATGCTGGGCCATCTGCAACCCACAACGGAAAACACTTGCACATGGGCCGTCGCGCCGCCACCATAGGCGGTAATCTCGGAGGACGAAGATATGAACCTGATGGTGCTGGCCGCGCTGCTGACGGCGGACTCCCCCGATGCGAACATCATCCCGGCCGGCGCCAAGCTGGAAAAAATGCGGAGCGACGGCGCTTTCACGGAAGGACCGGCTTACGTTCCCGGCGGCTGCGTTTATTTCAGCGACATCGGGATTACGCCCGATCCGCACGAAGGCAATCGCATCGTGAAATACGACCCGGCCACAGGAAAAGCGACTGTGTATCGCAGCCCAAGCGGCCGGGCCAACGGCCTCGACTTCGACCCCGACGGCAGGCTGATCGCCGCCGAGGGCGCCGACGCCGGCGGCACGCGGCGCGTCACTCGCACCGAAAAAGACGGCGCGGTCGTCGTCCTGGCGGACCGCTGGATGTGTAAGAAACTCAACCGCCCGAACAACGCGACGGCCGATACAAAAGGTCGCATTTATTTCAGCGATCCGCGCTATTTCGGCGACGAGCCGCGCGACATCGACTCCGAATGCGTCTACCGTATCGACCCGGACGCCAAGCTAACGCAGCTCATCACGGACATGGAAAAGCTTAACGGCGTCATCCTGTCGCCCGAGATGAAGACGCTATATGTCGCGGAAGCCAACCCTAAGGGCAAGCAGCAGCTCCTGGCCTATCCGCTGCACGACGACGGCGGCGTCGGCGCCAAGAAGGTGCTGTATGATTCCGGCAAGGACCGCGGCATCGACGGCATGGTCGTGGACGCGAATGGGAACATCTACGCTGCGGCCGGCGAGAAGGACAAGGCCGGCGTCTGCATCTTCAGCCCCGAAGGCAAGCAGTTGGGGTTCATTCCGACGCCGGAAACGCCAACCAACTGCGTCTTCGGCGACAAGGAGCGCAAGTCTCTGTGCGTCACCGCTGGCAAATCGCTCTACCGGATCAAGCTGAACGCCGAGGGCTTCGCGGTCTATTGGCCGAAAGAGGAGTGAGCAACGTGCGTATTCCAGTCGTTCTGTTGGCCGCCGTTGTGCTTGTCGGACCGGCCCGCGCGGAATCGCCCGACGCGGTAAAATCGGCCGTGGAGAAGGGTCTCCGTCGGCTGGAAGAAGGCGCGGCCAATTACACGAAAAACCGCCAGTGTTTCAGCTGCCACCACCAGGCGGTCCCCATGGCGGCGTTTGCGTCCGCTCGACGGCATGGCTTCACGGTGGACGAAGAGGAAATCCAGCATCAGATCGAGTTTACGATAAACACGTTTCGCCCCGATCGGGAGAAGATCGCCAAAGGGCAGGGCGTCGGCGGGACGACCACATCGGCCGGATATGCGCTGTTCACCCTGGAGATGGGCGGCAGTCCACCGGACGACGATTCCGCCGCATTGGTGGAGTATTTGCTGACCAAGCAGCGCACCGACGGCAGCTGGCCCGTCCAATCCAACCGGCCGCCGATGCAGGCCGGCGACTTTACGCCGACCTACTTGGCCCTCCGCGCTCTTAAGGCATATGGACCGGCGGAGGATGCGAAGGACGCCGACGAATTGCGAAGACGCGTCGATGCGGCGTATGAAAAGGGTCGCCAATGGATGATATCCGCCAAGGCGAAGACGACCGAGGACGAAACAATGCGGCTGCGCGCTCTGGTTTTCGTCCGTGCGGACCAGGACGTCATTGACGCGGCGCGCGATGCGTTGTGCAAGGAGCAGCGCGAAGATGGCGGTTGGGCGCAGCAGCCGGATCGCGCCAGCGACGCCTACGCCGCCGGAACGGCGCTGACCGCGCTGAGCCTGGCGGGCGTCAAGCCGGAGGAAGAGGTCTATCAAAGAGGCGTGCAATATCTTCTAAAGACGCAGCGCGACGACGGCGGCTGGGTCGTGGAAACGCACAGTCCGCCCGTGCAGCGGTTCTTCGACAACGGCGACCCCGGCGGCAAGTCGCAGTTCATTTCCTTTTCTGCGACGGCCTGGGCGGTCATGGCTTTGCTGGAGGCGAGCCCGCCCCCCGATGCGCGGAAGAGGCAATAGCCGTCAGCCGCCCGCCTTCTGGCGGCGTGAGCGCTGCGGTCGCTTCGCCGACGACGGGGAAGCCTTCCGGCGCTTGGCGGCGCGTCGGCTTATCGCCGCCCGCTCCAATCGTGCCAACGCGCCGGCCACGACGGCTTGCGGCACATCGAACAACCCCAGCCGACCGACGTAGGGGACAGGCGAGGCGAAGGCGCGGACGTGGCTCAGCACCCAAACATAGCCGATTTCGTCGGGGCCGCCGCCGTCCCGTTCGGTGCGGATGCAATCCACCAGCTCGACGAGGCCGACCAAGGCGCCGTAGGCCGGGCTGTCCGAACGACCCGGCGGCGGGTCGCCGGGCCCGCGCTTGGCGGCGTGAATGAGCAGCGGACCGCGGTACTCCGTTTCCCAAGCGGGGTGCTCGAAGGGCCCCGACTGCGCCACCAGGGCCGACGCCTGCGGCTGCCGGATGCTGACGGCCGGCAGACCCCGACCGCTCGTCCCTTCCGCCTGTTGCTGCATGGTCACGAAGCCTCCCGATGGGAGAAAGGGAGAAGGAGAGATTGGGAGAAAGGGAGAGCAACGCCGTTTGTATCTCCCGTTCTTCCGTTCTCCCCTTCTGCACTTATGATTCTTCGGAATCCGCGGGCGGCTTCCCTTCCTCCGCAGTCTCCGGCATGGGGATGAGCTGGGCGCCGCCGGTCCCGGTGCCGCCGCGCAGCTCACGGTCGCGCGGCTTGCCGCCGCGCTTGGCCGAATCCGCCGGCTCCTCGACTTCCTCGTCGGGCCGGCCGACCTGTTTGCGGCTCAAGCCGATCTTGCGATCGGCCGCATCCACGCGCAGGACTTTCACTTCGATCTCGTCGCCAAGCTGGACCACGTCCTTGGGCGTCTCCACCATGTGGTCGGCCAGCTCGGAAATGTGCAGCAGTCCTTCCAAACCCGGCTCCAGTTCGACGAAGACGCCGAAGTTGGTGAGCTTCGTCACCTTGCCCTTCTTGACCTCGCCGGGCTTGTAACGGCCGGGGATGTCGCCTTCCCACGGATCGTTGTTCATCTGCTTGAGACCAAGCGCGATGCGCTTGCGCTCCTGGTCCACATTCAGAACGACGCAGGTGACCTTGTCGCCCTTCTGGACGGCCTCGCTCGGATGGGCCACCTTGCGCACCCAGCTCATGTCGCTGACGTGCAAAAGCCCGTCGATGCCGTCCTCGATCTCGATGAAGGCGCCGTAATTGGTCAAGTTACGCACCACGCCAGTGACGGCGGTCCCCGGCGGATAGCGTTCGGCGACCTTGTCCCACGGATTCGGCTGGACCTGCTTCATGCCCAGCGAAATCTCTTGCTTCTCCTTGTTGATGTTGAGGACCTGCACCTCGATCTTGTCGCCGGACTGGACCAGCTCGTTGGGATGATTCACCCGCTGCGTCCAGCTCATTTCGGAGATGTGGACGAGCCCCTCGACGCCTGGTTCCAGCTTGACGAAGGCGCCGTAGCTCAT
>DATKHW010000010.1:0-2514 GCA_035546275.1 Gemmataceae bacterium | reverse complement strand
CGGCGGGCCCGCGCTCACGGTCGGACCTCCTGCTCCCACAGGCGGCGGATCAAACGGAGTTTGCGCTCCACGGTGACGAGCGAGCAGCCGCGCCGCGCCGCAATCTCGGCATTGGTCCAGCCCTCCATCTTGGCCACGGCGACGGCCCGCAGATCGGCATCGCCCAGGCCGTCCAGCAGCCGCCGGCACTCTTCCGCCGCCTGGGCCGCCAACTCCGGCGTCGGCTCGCGTCCGAGCAAGTCGGCGAACGCATCCGGCCCGTCGTCCACGGCCAGGGCCGATGCGTGCCGCACCCGCCCGCCGCCGCGCTTCCGCCGGCGCTCGTCGCGCATCTGGTTGAACGCCTTATGGGCCGTGATGGCGATGAGCAGCTTCCAGAGGTCGTCGCGGTCGTTCAGGTCGGGAAAGCGGCCGGCGCGGACGCGGCGGCAGAAGCTGTCGAAAGCGCTCAGGGCTGCGTCTTCTTCATCCGCGGCCGCGGCGGGACGGGCGCCCAGGTGGCGCCGGGCCAGATGCACCAGCCGATCGAAATAGGCGGCCCACAGCGGCCGGGCGGCGGCGGAGTCGCCGGCCTTGAGGAGGTCGATCCAAACGGTGATGGAGCCTTTGCCGTCCACGGCGGCCTCCAACGATATCCGCGGGGATTGCGGCCCCTTCCGTTGTAGCAACGCGGCGGGCGGGACGCAACGGACGGCAGGCCTGGCGGCGACGCCGCAGCAGACCGAAAAAACGCCGGAGGGATGAAGGGCGGCGACAGCGGATGGGTATGAGGAGAGTGTCGGTCGTCGGAACTTCAACTTTCCATGAGGAATGAAGTCATGAACATCCTGAAGAAGCTCTTTGGCGCCCGCCGATCTCGGCCCACCCAGGCGCCAGCCCGTCCGCGAACCGTCCCCCAGCTGGAGAGCCTGGAGGGGCGGGCGGTTCCGGCGCCGCTCATCCTTGGTCAAATCGGATCCCTCGGGAACATCCAGCAGCTGTCCGCCCCGGTCGCCCTGAATCGTTTCTACAACCTGGGACCCAACGGAGCGACGCAAATCGAGTTCCAGCAAGCGACCAACTGGTATCCCGGTTTCTCCACGGTCAGCGGGATTTGGAACAACGGCGAGGGCTGGACGGGCGCCTACTGGGGCCAATACAGTTTTAACGGCACTGTGGAGAACGTGGGGAACGGCTGGGAGGAGGTGGTCTTGAACGCCTCGCGCGGCGCCGGCGCGCAGCAGCAGAACCTGCAGTTCGTCGGGTTCATCAGCCCCGATCACACGTTCATGACGGGCGAAGTCATTGAATCGGGGTCGGGTGGAACCTTCACGGACTTCGTGTCCGGCACACACTGGTGAACGGCATGAAGCAGACTGGAGGCCTGGCCTCCGTCCCAGGCCGTGCAATCGCTTCCTCAGCCGAACGTCGCCCGTTTTCCCCTATCCGCACCAGAGGTCGCTATGCTCGCCAAGCTGCTCCGGTCCTGGTTCGCTCAATCCCCCCGCTCGCGGCCCCGCAGCCAGACGCCGACTCTGGAGGCGCTGGAAACGCGCCTGACCCCCTCCAGCACGCCGCTGCACGTCGCCGGCGGCCGGCTTGTGGATGCGTCGGGCGCCGCGGTCGTGCTGCGCGGCGTGAACATCGCCGGCTTGGAATCGTATCCAACCGGCCTGGATTGGGACGCCAACAGCAATTCGATCCTGCCGCAGGTTGCGGACGAGGCTCTCAACAGCTGGCACGCCAACCTGATTCGGCTGACGCTTAACCAGGACTTCTGGTTCGGCCACGACGAGGCCGTCGGCCTGGGCGAGTCGGGCGACGGCGGCGCGGCCTACCAAGGCCTGGTTCAGCAGATTGTCAGCGAGGCCCAGGCGAGCGGCGCCTATGTGATGCTGAGCGTATGGGCTTCGGACATGGGCCATGCGACGACGACGAACCCGGTCGCTCAGCACGATATGCCCGACGACAACACGACCCTGTTCTGGCAGAGCGTCGCCGCCCGCTACGCCAATAATTCGACCGTGCTGTTCGACCCGTTCAATGAACCGCACGACGTCACCGCGAGCCAGTGGCTCAACGGCGGCTCGATCATGGAAAACGGCGTGACCTACAATAGCCCCGGAATGCAGGGGCTGCTGAACACGATTCGCGCCACGGGAGCGAACAACATCGTGGCGCCGGAAGGCCTCGGCTGGGCGACCAACCTCAGCGGAATCGACCAGGGCTTCGCGCTGAACGACCCCGCCGGCAATCTGATGTATCAGTTCCACTTGTACCCCGACGACGGACAGTCGAGCGCCGCCTGGCAAGCAGACGTGCAGCCGGTTCTGAACGGCCGATACCCGATCTACATTGGAGAATGGGGCACAGACTCCGACGGCACAGACGGGGCGGGCCAGCCGAGCGCCGCTGCGTGGACCCAGAACATGCTGACCTGGCTGAGTCAAAACCAATTCAGCTGGACGGCGTGGGAATTCAACCCCCCGCAGGATGGCGGCCCCAACCTGATTTCCGACTCGAACTACACGCCGA
>DATKHW010000009.1:0-5925 GCA_035546275.1 Gemmataceae bacterium | reverse complement strand
TGGCGCCGGACAGCCCGGCCGATAAGGCTCGCTTGCAGGTCGATTACGTCATCACGCGCGTCAACGGCAAGCCGGTGAATACGCCGGACGAGTTCTACGCGGCAATCCCCCCGGCCGCCGGCGCCGTTGAGCTAACCGTCGCCAACCTGGAAAATCACGAGGATAAAGTGACGTTGAATCTCAAATAAGGATTTCACCGCACCCGCCATGCGTTACGCGATCTGCAATGAGACGTTCGAGGGCTGGGACCACCGGCGCGTCTGCGAGTTCGTCGCCCGCCTCGGCTACACCGGCCTGGAAATCGCTCCATTCACGCTGGCCGGCCGCATTACCGACGTATCGGCGGAGCTGCGGCGCGAGCTGCGGCGGCAAGCCGAGGATTGCGGCTTGACCCTGCTCGGTCTGCACTGGCTGCTCGCCCGCACCGAGGGGTTGATGCTCACCTCGCCGGACGCCGCCGTGCGCCAGGCCACCGCCGACTACCTGGCGGCGCTGGCCCGCTGCTGCGCCGACCTCGGCGGCGACATCCTCGTTTTCGGCTCGCCCGCCCAGCGCCGCATCCCCGCCGGCAAAACGCGGACGGAGGCGGTCGATTACGCCGTCGATACGTTCCGCCGAGCGCGCGGGGCCGTCGCCGACGCCGGCGTCCGCCTTTGTCTGGAACCGCTGGCGCCGCCGGAAGCCGACTTCATCAATACGTGCGCCGAGGCCGTCGAAATCCTTGACCGCATCGGCGACCCCCACTTCGTCCTGCACCTGGATGTCAAGGCGTTGTCATCGGAGGACACGCCGATCCCCGAGCTGATCCGCCGTTACGCCGGCCGCACCGGCCACTTCCACGCCAACGATTCCAACCGCCGCGGCCCCGGCTTCGGCGCCGTCGACTTCGTCCCCATTTTCCGGGCCCTGCGACAATCCGGCTATAAGGGATGGGTTTCGGTCGAGGTGTTCGACTACTCGCCGGACCCCGAGACGATCGCGCGCGAGAGTCTGCAGTACATGAAGGAGTGCGCCCAGGAGGTCGGAAACCCATGAAGCGCACTATGCTCGCCCTCGCCCTGATCGCCGCGGCCGCGGCCGCGGCCGCGCGCGCCGACGACGCCTTGCAAGCCGGCTTCGGCGAAGCCGATATCACGCCGACCGTCGGCGGCGGCAAACCGGTTTACATGGCCGGCTTCGGTTACAACCGCAAGGCGACCGGCGTCCACGATCATCTCAAGGCTCGCGCCGTCGTCCTCAAGAGCGGCTCGACGAAAATCGCCCTGGCCTGCATGGATCTCGTTGGCTTCTTTTTGCCTAACGTCGAACATGTCCGCGACCAGTTGCCCGGCTTTGAGTACGTTCTCATTTCCAGCACGCACAATCACGAAGGGCCGGATTCGCTCGGCCTGTGGGGGCCGTCGATATTTCAGAGCGGCGTCGACGCCGATTATCTGAAGACCGTGGAAACACAAATCGTCCAGGCCGTGCGCGACGCCGACGCCGCCATGCAGCCGGTTTCTGCTCGTATTGGCGCTGTCCGGGCGCCGGAACTGCTGCGCGACGCCCGCGAGCCATACATCAAGCACGAGGAGCTGGTCGCGCTGGAGTTTCATACCGTGAAGGACGATAAACCAGCCGGCCTGTTGGTGCAGTGGAATTGCCATCCCGAAACGCTGGATTCAAAAAACACGGAGATCAGCGCCGATTTCGTCGGATACGCGGTGACGGCGTTGCAGGATGCGCACCATTGCCCGGTGGTCTACCTGAGCGGGACAGTGGGCGGGTTGATGACGACTTTGGGGCTGGAGGTAAAAGACGCCGACGGCAAGGAGCTGAAGGACGGGACCTTCGAGAAGACGGAGCGCTACGGCCGGCTGCTGGCGGAGGCGGCGGACCGGGCGCTCAAGGACGCCAAGCCGGTGAAGCTGACGCCGCTGGAGGCCCATCGCCTAACTGTGTTCCTGCCGCTGGACAACAACGCGTACCTGCTGATGCGGCAGCTGGGCGTGTTGGACCGGGAGGGTTATCTGTGGTCCGGCGACCCTTACAAAGCAGAAAAGGCGGACGCAAAAAAGGACGCCGCCAAGCCGCTGTGCGTTCGCACCGAAGTAGGCTACTTGCATATGGGCGAGCTGGAAGTTGCGGTGATTCCGGGGGAGATTTATCCCGAATTGGTGCTGGACAAGGTGCAGGACCCATCCGACCCCGGCGCCGACTTCCCGGACGCTCCGATCGAGGCGGCCATCTACAAGCAGCTGCACGGGACCTATCACATGCTGATCGGCCTGGGCAACGACGAGATCGGCTACATCATCCCGAAGCGGCAATGGGACGAAAAGCCGCCGTATTGTTATGGCCGCAAGCAGCCGCAGTACGGCGAGGTCAACAGCCTGGGGCCGGACACGGCGCCGCTGTTATGCAAGGCGTTCAAGGAGTTGGTTGAGGGGAAAAAGTGAATTCCTCGTTCCCAGGCTCCGCCTGGGAACGCACTGCCCGGCAGGCTCTGCCTGCCGGAAGATGCAGACGCGAGGCGGAGCCTCGCAAGCAGTCCGCTCCCAGGCAGAGCCTGGGAGCGAGAAGCCGGCCGCTATTCCTTCACCTTCTTATGCACCGCCAGCAGCACGCCCGATCCTTCCGCGCTCTTGAAATCAGTCGGCCGATCCTTGCCGGGCGGCGCCCAGCAGATCTTGAGCGTGTCGCCGTCGAGGTCGTAGACGCCCAGCGACGTCTTGCCGGCGTTCGGACCGTTGGTCTGCGTGATGTCGATGGACTTCGGCTTGGTCGTCGGGTCGATCTTGAATGTGCCCTCGATCGTCGTGTTCGGGTTTGGGTTCACCGTGTACTTGTTGTCCTTGACGATGCGGACGGCGTCCTTGGACACCTCGGCGTCCTTGCCGTCGCGGGTCAGGGCCGTGATCTGCCATTTGCCTTGCAGCGCGTCCATGTCCTTTTTAACGGCGTCGTCCTTGGCGTCAGCGGCGAAGAGCAGCCCGGCCGACAGCGCCGCCGGCAACAGCATCCATTTCATCGCAGTCTCCTTTGGAATGTGCGAGCGACGCGCGCAGGTATAGGGAAGCGCGGTGGATGCGGCAACCGGCTCGCGCCCCTTCAACCTTTCTTCTTGTTTTGTCCCGGCCCGTCCGGGTATCCTTCGCTAGACGATCGGCGACCTCGCGAGGGGACGCTGCGCGCCGATCGACCCTGCGCGGGAGGCGGACGTGACCGTGCAACTGGCTGTGCGTGAAACGCAACCGATCGCCTGGACCCGCCGGCATCTCCTTGGCCTGGAGGACCTCAGCCGGGCGGAGATCGAAACCATTCTCGACGCCGCGGAGGGTTTTCTCGAAACGGCCCGCCGCAAGCGGAAGAAGCGCAACGACCTCAAAGGCAAGGTCGTGGTCAACCTCTTCTTTGAGCCGTCTACCCGGACGCGGGCCAGCTTTGCCTTCGCGGCCAAACGGCTCGGCGCCGACACCCACGATTTTACGCCAGGCGGCTCCAGCGTCAGCAAGGGCGAAACGTTCGTCGATACCGCCAAGAACATCGAGGCCATGGGCATCGACGTGGTCGTGGTGCGTCACTCCGTGCCGGGAGCGCCGCACCTCTTGGCCCAGCACCTTCATTGCGGCGTGGTCAACGCCGGCGACGGCGCCCATGAGCATCCCACGCAGGGGCTGCTGGATATTTTCACGATCCGGAGGCGGAAAGGGAAAATCGAGGGATTGACGGTCGGCCTGGTCGGCGACATCGCCCACAGCCGCGTGGCTCGCAGCAACATCCACGGCTTGCTGAAGCTGGGGGCGAAGGTGATCGTGTGCGGTCCGCCGACGCTGGTGCCGACGACGATCGAGCGGCTGGGCGTCGAGACGGCCTACCATCTTGACGATGTGCTGCCGCGTTGCGACGTGGTGAACGTCTTGCGAATTCAGTTCGAGCGGCAGCGGGGCGGCCTATTCCCGTCGATTCAGGAGTATTTTCGGTTGTTCGGCGTGGACGGGGCGCGGCTGCGGCGGGCGAAGCCGGACATCCTGCTGCTGGCGCCAGGCCCGATCAACCGCGGCGTGGAGCTGACGCCGGAGGTCGCGGACGGCCCGCACAGCGCGATCCTGGAGCAGGTGACGAACGGGCTGGCGGTGCGGATGGCGGTGCTGCACCTGCTTTGTGGGCAGCCGTCGGGGGAAGAGTGAGACCAGGGATTAGAGGTAAGGGCAATGTGGAGTATCATCGCGGTGGATGCGCTCATAGCGGCAGTTTTCACCGCTTTCATCTGCTCGATGTTCATCAAGCCAAAGGCGCGTCCCGACGGGACGTCGGACAAGGAAGTACATGAGCTGGTGAGCCTGCTCGGTCGAGATCTTCGCAAAACAGGGACGCGGCTACGCAGTCATGTAATGGCCGCCGGGCAGATCGCGGAGGCCCAGAGCGGCGACTTGCCGCGCCAGTCGGACCCCATTCGGGTCAATGAAATGGGCACGTTTTCTCTGCTCGGTCCCTACCAACGCGCGAGCCAAGCTATGGTTTTCGTCATGCTCTTTTTCACCTTCATTCTGCGGCCGGTCTGGAGCCTCTTGTTTGTGTTCTTTTGGGACCAGCGGCTTGAGTCGCTTCGGCGGTCCAACATGGCCATCGTTGCGCCTTGGTCCTGGCTGGCATGTATCCCTCCCTCCTTTTTCTTGGGATTAGTCAGCTCGTTTTTCCTCGTAAACCTAGTAGGGTTTCTGGTCATCGGTCGGAAACGCTTCAACGAATACAGCCGCTTGGAGTACGAGCGAAGAGGGGCGGCTCGCACGCGAGCGGTTTCGAGGTTCTTTCTGGTGTTGATGGTCATCATCATCATTGTGGTGACCCTAGCCCTGAACTGCTACTCGCGCTTCGACAGCCAGCATATCGTTGATAACTGGTGGGGGATAGGAGAAAGAACGCGCAGCTACGGCAGCATCGACAAGATTGTGGTAACGTCGCAGTTCAAGACGGCCAAGGGGGAAGTATTCAGCGACAAACGGCTGCACATCATCTTCGACGATGGCGAGGACTGGTGGTGCAATTGGGACCAAGTGCGGTTCGGCCCGTCATGCCGCGACGGTAACGAATTGGTGAGTATCCTGTCAACCAAATCCGGTAAGCCAGTAACGCAGGCGCCGTTCATTGAGGACGTGACCGGGCGCTGATGCGCGTGAAGTCTCGGGGAGGCGGTGAATGAAACGAGCCGCGACCGTAAGAGAGCCGCAAAAACGGCTCCCCTACGGTCGCGCCTCATAAAGTGCAGCGCCCGGTCTACTGCGCTTGCGCCCCCTCCCCTTGCAGCGTGGCCTTCACGTCCACCTTCTGGCCGTTCGGCCCGCCGCGCAGGATCGACAGCGTCACCGTGTCGCCGATCTTGTGCCCGTCCAAGATGGCGTCGAGTTCGCCGATCTTGTGAACGACTTTGCCGTCCACGGCGGTGACGACGTCGCCCAAGTGGATGTCGCCGCTTTCGTCGCTCGTCGTCGGTTGCAGACCCGCCTTGGCCGCGGCGCCGTCGGGGTCCACGTCCAGGATCAGCACGCCGTCGATGCCCAGCCGGGCGGTCGTCTGATCCGGGGCGTAGCGCGCGTCCAGGCCGGGGCGCGACAGGCGGCCCTTGCGGGCGATGATCTGCGGCGCCACCTGGTTGATCGTGTCCACCGGGATGGCGAAGCCGATGCCGGACGACGCGCCGGATGGACTATAGATGGCGGTGTTCATGCCGATCAGCCGGCCGGAGCTGTCCAAAAGCGGGCCGCCGGAGTTGCCGGGGTTGATGGCCGCGTCGGTCTGGATCACGTTCTTGATCGGCGTCTGCGTCACCGACTGAATCTCGCGGCCGGTGGCGCTGACGACGCCGGTGGTCAGCGTGTGGTCGAGGCCGAACGGGTTGCCGATGGCGAAGGCCGATTGTCCGACCTGTAGGTCGGCGGAGCGGCC
>DATKHW010000008.1:0-8801 GCA_035546275.1 Gemmataceae bacterium | reverse complement strand
CGAATGCGATCGCCGTTGTGGCGATTGCGACGGCCGCCGAGCCTAGCCGCCGGCCGGGAACGGCGGATGCGCGGCCTCAAGCACGCGACGACCCGGCTCACCGCGGGATTCGAGTACGTCGGCCCCGCCCTGCCGCGGCAGCAATCCCGCGCTTTGCTATCCCAATAAACGCTCATGTCTCCCAAGATCCCGCCGCTGACCGCCGAGGTCGAAAAGACGATCACGGCCTACGTCCGCGCCGGCGGCTATCCGCACATCGCCGCCGAGGCGGCCGGCATCCCGCTCGACGTTTTCGACGAATGGCTGCGCAAGGGCGAAGCCGGCCGGCCGCTGAAATACAAGCGATTCGTCGAGAAGCTGCGGCAGGCGGAGGCGCAGGCGCGGCTCAACGCGGAAGTCGCCGCGTTCAAGGACAAGCCGATGGATTGGCTCAAGGCCGGGCCGGGCAAGGAGACGCCGGCCAAACCCGGCTGGTCGGCCCTGGCGAAGCCGCGTCCCGGCGCCGCGAAGGAGACGCCATTGCTGATGCGGCCGGATGTGCAGACGTTCCTCCGCGCGCTGCTGACGGCGCTGGAGCCGCATCCGGAGGCGCGGGCGGCCGTGGCGGCGGTGCTGGTCCGGCTGCGGGAGGCGGGAGGAAAAACGTAGGGGGGGGCCATTTGGGGCGCCGTTGACAGGCCGACATGGCAGTTCCACAATGCGGGGGAGGAGATCGAGCTGTGAAAGCCGCTACGGTGACAGAGATAGGCGCCGACTTCGTGGGCTATCTGAAAGCCAGCAAGAAGGGGCCCTTGGTGGTGACGCGCAAAGGCAAACCCGTGGCAGTCCTGCTGCACACGGCGGACGCGGATGATCTGGAACGCCTGCTCATGGGCCATTCGCCCAAGCTGCAAGCAATTCTGGAGGCGGCCCGGCGGCGGTTTCGCGCGGGGGAGGGCATTCCCCATGAGACCTTTTGGAAGCAAGTCGAGGCGGAAAATGCCGGCCGGGGGAAGAAGGAAAAGCAGTCACGAAAGAACGGTCGAAATGCGACATGAGGTTGGCCCAGCACTGCACGGGAACCGCTGTCTCGGCCAAGGCGACGTCGCCGAAAGGCTCAAGAGCAGGAGTGCCCAGCAATGGGATTCGTCCTCGATGCCATCAAGGGATCTTACGGCGAGCAGTCCGAGGATCGCCTGACGCAGGTCTTCTGTGCGTGCTTCAACAACAGCCGCAGGTTCCGGGAGTTGTTCCTGCGGTTCATCAGGTACAAGAGGGGTGCCGGTCATTTTCGCGCGAGGACGCAGCAGCAGTACGCGATTCGTGGCGCATCCTGCCGCGCCGACATCCTCATTGGAGAGGCGGGAAGCCTGCCTGCCATTGTCGTGGAAAACAAGATTGATGCCCCGCTCAAGGCTCAACAACTCAAGAACTACAATCTCGTCGGCGATTTCTGCGACACCCGCAAAATCGCGCTCGTCAAGCATTACTTTGAAATGGAGTACGTGGATCCGTGGAAGATCAAGCACTGGGCGGACTTCCACTCCGTATTGACGACGTCCCGGTCGGGCGGGAATGCCATCGACTCTTTCGTTCTCAGGGAATTCGTTGAGCTACTGGAGGAACTCGGAATGGCTCGCGCGTTGGTCATTACCAAAAAGCGGTTGCAAGAACTGGCGCAGTTCATCAAGAGCATCCGTGAACCGAAACCCTACCTGCACCTGCCGCTCGTAACGCCCTTTGAAACGGCAGCCGACTATCTCGGGATGCTCGAAGACATCGTCAATCAGATGCAGGAGGAGCCATTCTTTCGCAAACGTCTTGGGAAAAAGGCTAGATTTTCACCCTGGCTGGGGTCGTGGTGGTACGGCAACGACGCGGCCAAAAATC
Organism: Gemmataceae bacterium; assembly: GCA_035546275.1. Classification (GTDB taxonomy): domain Bacteria; phylum Planctomycetota; class Planctomycetia; order Gemmatales; family Gemmataceae; genus UBA4732. Next base: position 6,932 of record DATKHW010000008.1, on the reverse strand, counting down.
GGCATCCCTGGCTGGGCGTGGAAATCAGTCTTCGAAAGGTATACAAGCGCATCGCCGCGATCCACACAGGAATCCTATTCGATTCCAAGCACGGTTCGCTTTGGGTGCAAACTTGTACTGCGGACAAATCCGGAAACTTCTTGGCTTCTAAGTCCCACCCTGGAGATCTCCGTTTCGAGTCGTATGCCGAGAAGGCCATCAGTTTTTGGAAGGAGCAACTCATGTAACATGTGCCGGGCGCTATAAATCAAATCAACTCCGCAATCGCCTTCTCCGCCGGAGGTTCCGTGATCGGCCGGCTCCTGCCATCGGCTGGCGTATCAGCCAACACGGATGCACCGTACAATGACACCGCATTCACACGGAGGGTACACGCATGACGGCACGCGGCAAAGTCAAAAACGGCAAGGTCATTCTGGATGATCCGAAAGCCCTGCCCGAAGGGGCCGAGGTCGAGGTCCGCCCGCTTAAGAAGCCGAAGAAGCCGAAACAAGCGTCGAAGGGCAAAACGCGCCGGAAATCGCTCGCCGAGCACCTGGCGCCGTTTATCGGCAAGGTCAAGGGCTTGCCGTCCGATGCGTCCGTTAACCTGGATCACTACATCTACGGCGTGTCGAAGAAAAAATGAAACCTGTCTTCGCCGATACGTCGTACTATGTCGCGTTGCTCAGCGAGGCTGACGAATGGCATCAGCGGGCCGTGGAGTGGAATGGGAAGCTGCTGGGTCGGCAGGTCGTGACCGAGTATGTGTTCGTCGAATTGGGCAGCGCTCTGTCCAACGTCAAGGACCGTTCGATGTTCGTCCCGTTCGTGCGACGCCTGTGGGCCCATCCCGCTACCCTGTTCGTGCCGGCTTCAGAAGCCCTCCTGCGGCGCGGCCTGGAACTTTACGACAGCCGGCCTGACAAGGGCTGGTCTCTCGTGGACTGCATCTCCTTCGCCGTAATGAAGCAGCGGCGTTTGACCGACGCCCTGACCGCCGATCATCACTTCGAGCAAGCGGGGTTTCGTGCCCTGCTCCTTTATCCGCCCGATGCGCGGGACGATTCCTAAAACAACTCCGCAATCGCCTTCCCCTCCGGCAGCACCGAAATCGGCCGCCCCGTGCCGTTGGGGTACTGCGCTGTGACATCGACGCCGAGATGATGGTACAGCGTCGCCAGCACGTCCAGCGGCGTCTTGGGATTGGCCTTCGGAAAGGCGCCCTTGGCGTCCGACGAGCCGACCACCCGGCCGCCCTTCACCGGGCCGCCGGCTAGGGCTGCGCTGAAGACGTTGGGATAATGGTCGCGGCCGGCGTCGGCGTTCACCTTCGGCGTCCGGCCGAATTCGCCCCAGGCGATCACCAATGTAGACGATAGCAGCCCGCGCTGCTCCAGGTCTTCGATCAGGGCCGAATAGGCCATGTCAAACCGCGGCAGGAAGCCGAGCTTCAGCGACTCGAAGCCCTTGACGTGCGTGTCCCACCAGCGCAGGTCCACCGTCACGAGCCGCACCCCCGCCTCCACCAGCCGCCGCGCGAGCAGGATGCGCTGGCTCCACGCCGGGGCGCCGCAGCGGTTCGAGGCGTGCGGGTCGAAGGCCGGCATGAAGCCGTAGCGCTCGCGCACCTTGGCCGGCTCGCGGTCCAGGTCGAAGGCGTCGCGGGCCTCCGACGACGTGAGGATGTCCCACGCCTTGTGCGTGAAAGCGTCCTGCGCCTCCATCTGGCCGCCGGCGTCCACGTCGCGGCGCATCTTGTCGAAGCCGTCGAGCAGGCCGCGGCGGTCGGCCAGGCATTCCAGATTGACGCCATCCGGCAAGGAGAAATTCGGCACGCGGAAGGGGCCGTCGTTCGCGGGGTCGGCCTGCGTCTCGAACGGTTTGTTGGCCACGCCGAGGTAGGCCGGCCCCGTGCCCGGCACCATGCGCGGGATCATGACGTAGGCCGGCAGCCGTGGGTTCTGGCCGCCGAGCTGCTTGGCTGTGATGGAGCCGCAGCTGGGGTAGACGTTCTCGTCGGGGCTGCGGGGGTCGGCCGGGTAGCCGGTGAAGCAGAGCTGGTCGCCGGTCGAGTGGCCGGCGTCGTTGTGGTTGAGGCTGCGGACGATCGACCATTTGTCCATGATCCGGCCGCACATCGGCAAGAGATCGCCGAGGAGGATGCCCGGCACGTTGGTCGGCAATGTGCCGAACTCGCCGCGGAACTCGGCCGGGGCGTCCGGTTTCGGATCCCACATGTCGATGTGGCTCGGCCCGCCGCGCATCCACAGGATGATGACCGACGGCGGCGTCCCCGCGGTCGAGCCGGCCCGCGCCTCGGCCCGGAGCAGCGACGACAGGGTAAGCCCGGCGGCGCCGAGGGCGCCGGCCTTGAGGAAGCTGCGGCGATCGGGTGTGAGCTGTCGGCGGAAGTCGGGACAACCGATGCGAGCGCCCCCCCGGTGGCTCATCGGCGTTCTCCTTACGACAGGGCGAGATTGCGGCGGGAGCCGCCCGTCGGCGGCCTACACCGATCCTATGCCGGAATGGGGGGCGATGACAAGCAGAATCCAGAGGAACCGGCAGTCGGCCGTCATACCGGCCGCGGCGCCTGGGTGCGCCGCTATACTGGAAGCGTGGGTTACGCAGGCCAACGATCGGGAGGCTCCCATGACGCAGCACGAGTGGAAATGGCTCGAACCGCATCCGCAATCGTATTACAAGCAGCTATTCGTGAAGGGGACGCGCATTCGAGCGGAGGTGCTGTATGGCATGTTCGCGGACGGCGACCCGCCGGAGTACAGCACGCCGGAGGAAATCGCCGCCGACATGAACCTGCCGCTGGAGGCGGTGCGCGAGGCGATCGCTTACTGCGAGGCGGACCCGCTGGAGGTGCGCGACGACCGGCGGAGGGAAGAAGAAGACCTGAAGGCCATGGGCGTAATGGACGCCGAGGGCAATTACATTCGGGGCAGCCTTCCTTACCCGCCCCCGGAGCGGCCGAGAAAGCAATGAAGCTCTACCTGGACGACGACAGCGCCGCCGTCGCCCTGATCCAGGCGCTGCGGCAAGCCGGGCACGACGTTCGGACGCCGCGGGAGGTGGGATTGATGGGGGCCCATGACCCGGTCCACTTCCGTCAAGCGATCCGGGAGGGACGTGTCATCCTATCTCGGAACTACGGGGATTTCGAGGAATTGCACTTCCTGGTCCGCGAGGCGCAGGGCCGCCACCCCGGCGTTCTCGTGGTGCGCAGCGATGCCCCGAAGCGGCGTAGAATGAAGCCGCACGACATCGTCCGCGCTCTTGGCAAGCTGGCAGCCGCCGGCGCGCCGATTGCGAACGAGTACATCATTCTCAACCACTGGCAGTAACGGCTGCGGTTGAATCACCTTTTCGGCTCCGCCTTGTCCAAAAGCGCCTGCACGTCGGCCCAGAGCTTCTTGCACGCCTCCTGCTCGTCGGCCGGCAGCTTGGCCAGTTCCGCCGCGTCGCGCTGGCCGGACAGGTCAGGGTCCTCCTGCCAGTGCTTTAGCACTTGCTGCACCCCTTCGCGCACGCCCGGCTTGTCGCTCGCCAATAGTTTGGTCCAGAAAACGAGGTCGGCGCGCAGCCAATCGACGGCCTGTTTGCGCAGGCGGGCGCGTTCCTGGTCGTCGAGCTTGTCGGCGTCGGCGCCCTTGCCGCAGCCGGCCAGCGCTGCGGCGCAGGCGGCGTTGTAACGATCCTGCTTCTGCATATCCTCGGCCAGCTTGGCGTCGTGGGCGAAGGCGTCGGCGAAGAGGCGGGCGGACGCGGCGTAGCGCTTCTGGTACGGCTGCTGACACAAGCGGGCCAAATTGATCCGCTGGACGTCGTCGGCCGGCGTTTCCTTGCCGTCCACGACGGCGGCGAGCTTGTGATCCAGGGCCAGGAATTGGTCGCACCGTTGCAACTGCCCCGCAATCTCTCGGCGTACGGGATCGTCTAACGGCAGCAACTCCAGGCATCGGCGCGTCGATTCCCTCGCCTCGGCAAAACGGCCCAGTCGCAATAAGGCCCCCCCGAGATTAGCGTGGCACAAAGAGAGCTTTGGGTCGATTTCGACGGCCCGTTGGAGCTCCTGGATCGCCTCGGTCAGTTCGTCTTTCTGGTAAAGAGCCGCGCCGAGGTTGCTGTGGGCCTGGGCGAAGTTGGAATCGATTTCGAGGGCGCGGCGGTATTCCGGGATCGCCTCATCCAGCCGGTCCTTGTCTTTCAGGGCGTTGCCGAGGTTGAAGTGGGCTTGGGCGTTTTTGGAATCGATTTCCAGAGCGCGATAGTACTCCGGGATCGCCTCGTCGGACCGACCCTTGGCATACAGGGCGGCGCCGAGACTGTTGTGAGCTTCCGAGCCATTGGGATCAATTTCGAGCGCGGTTCGATACGCCTGAATCGCCTCGTCGAACCGACCCCGGGCATAAAGGGCAAGGCCGAGGTTGAAGTGAGCCGTCGCGAGTTTGGGATCGATTTCAAGGGCGCGTTGCTGCTCTTCGATCGCCTCATCCAACTGCCCCTTGGCCTGCAAGGCGTTGCCAAGGTTGGTGTGAGCCGCGGCCTGTTTAGGATCGATTTCGAGAGCGTACCGATACTCTTGGATCGCCTCACTCCACCGACCCTTGGAATACAAGGCCACGCCGAGGTTGTTGTGAATCGCCGCCGCGGATGGACGAAGGGCGACGGCCGCCCGGTAGAAGCCCGCGGCCTCGTCCCATTTCTTCGCATGGCACAACGCATCGCCCAGTGCAAAATTCAGCCAGAAGTCGTCGGGCCGGCTCGACTGCGCCGCCGCCAGCAACGGCGCCGCATCGGCTTTCGCGTTCAATAAGCTGTATCCCAAGGTTGCCAGCAGCGGAGGCGTCTGGCCGGCCAGGCGCCGCTGGTCGTGGAGCAGTTCCAGCTCCAGCGCCTCCAGGCGGGTTCGATCGCTCCATACGGCCGGATCACGGAAGCGGTCGCGCCACGGGTCCGGGTCGGCGCGGCGGGCTGCTTCCAGCAGCCACGCCCGCCGGGCCGGGTCGCGTGTCGTCGCGGCCCAGTCGTCCAGAGCCGCCGTCAACTGCTCGCCCACTGCCGAGGCGCGAATCCACGCCGCCGCCGCAGAATCGTCCCCTTCCTGGACCAGCCCTACGTCATGGAACGCCGCCGCATAGGCCTCGTCCGCCCCCCGATCATCAAATTGGCCCTCCACGATGCTCGATCGCTTGAGGCGAATGCCTTCGAGCCGCTCCACCAGCGCCGCGTCCGCCGCGGCCTGCTCCACGCGCCGACGCACATCCTCCAGTCCCGCCCCGTTCAGCTGCCCGCGCATCGGCTCCAGCACCGCCCGCGCCTCCGGCCAGCGATCCTGCTTCTCCAGCTCTTGCGCCTTGTCCAGCGCCATCTCCGCCGACTGACGCAGCAGGGCCGTCCGAGCCGCCTGCTCCGACCACTGACGCTGCATCCAAAGCCACGCCCCCGCCCCGACCGACAGCAGCGTCACCACGCTCACGGCAAGCCCCACGGTCAACCGCCGCGCCTTGCGCTCCTGCGCCGCCGTCGCTCGCGCCTCCTTCGCCCGCGCCGCCTCCGCCGCCTGCGCCAGCGCCGCCTCATGCAGCCGCCGCTCCACCGACTGACGATAGGCTGTCACCGCCGATGCCGTCTCCCCCGCGTCCCGCGGACGGTCCGACGGCGACGCCGACAGGCAACGCTTCGCCAACGCGATCAGCTCCGCGTCCGCCCCGCAGCCGTCCAGCCGCGCCAGCGCCTCGGCAAGGTCCGCCTGCTGCGCCCGCTCCAGCGGCCGCGGCCCGATGAACGGCGGCTTGCCCGTCAGGATCTCACACAGGATTGCGCCCAGGCCGAACACGTCGGACCGCTCATCGACCTTTTCCACCTCGCCGCGCGCCTGCTCCGGCGCCATGTACGCCGGCGTGCCCAGCACCGAACCTGCCCGCGTCTCCGAGCCGTCGCCCGTCGCCGACCGAATTCCCACCGGCTCATCCGGGCCGCCGCCGCGCGGCAATTCCTTGGCCAGGCCCCAGTCCATCACCTGCACCTCGCCGAAGCCCCCCACCATGATGTTCAGCGGCTTGAGGTCGCGGTGAATGATCCCCCGCGAATGGGCGTAGGCCACCGTCTGACAAACCTGCTCGAACACCGCCACCAAACGCGGCCGGTCTGCCGAGGCGTCGGGCCGGTCCGCCAGCAGGGCGGCCAGGGTGCGGCCCTCGACGAGTTTCATGGTGAAGTACGGCCGGCCGTCGGACAGCCGACCCAGCGCATAGACCGGCGCCACGCCCGGATGCTGCAAGCGGCCGGCGATGCGGGCCTCCTCCAGAAAGCGACTTTGCAGCTCCGTGCGATCCTGATGGTCCTCGCGCAGCACCTTGACGGCCACGTCGCGGCCGAAGTCCACGTCGCGGCCCCGAAGGACCGCGCCCATGCCGCCGCGGGCGATTTCCTCGCGCAGCAGCAGCCCGGCGGAGGCGGGAACGGCGCGGTAGGGCGAACCAGCGTCGTCGGCCAGCGAGTCCTGTCGGGGTATGTCGTCAACGGTCTGATTCGGATCGGGGAGCGGGGACATGAGAGGCTCCGGTGCAAGCCATGGGACCGAGGGGGCGGCCCAGGCCGCTCCCTCGCGGCGATTGGATACTACCGCTGTCGCAGGAACAGCTCAAGCAATTTCTGGGCAGGCGCCTGCCCTTGCCCTCCCCCCGCCGGCCCGCTAGGCTTCTTCCTAACCGCCTCGCCAGGGTCAGGGATGCCCATGAACTCCACCTCTTCCAGCCTGCTCGAACGCCTGCGGCAGCCCGGCGCCGACGACGCCTGGCGCCGCTTCGTCCGGCTTTACACGCCGCTCCTCTTCCACTGGGCGCAGGGCGCCGGCCTGCCGCGGCAAGACGCGGCCGATCTCGTGCAGGACGTGCTGGTCCTGCTCGTCCGCAAAATGCCCGCGTTCCATTACGACC
>DATKHW010000007.1:0-2315 GCA_035546275.1 Gemmataceae bacterium | reverse complement strand
GGCAGCGTCTCCTGGAACTCCCGGCGCCAGCCCGCGTTGGTGCGCGAAACCCTTTGTCCCGCCGGGCCGGTCTGCCAGACGCTCAGGAGCCAGACCCAGTCGAAGCCTATTTCCGCCAGGCGATCCAGCTCGACGTCGGGGACGTCGTCCAGCGTGGCGGGCCGGCCCAGGGGGCGCGACCGCTCGGTGAGCCAGGCGCGGGTGTTGATCTGATACAAGGACGGATAGCGGATGGATGTCATGTTTTTCTCCCCCCCAACGTTCAATCGGGGTCGAGGAGCTTCACCAGACGTTCCGCCGCGTCGCGGTCGATGACTTCAAAGAGCCGCTTCTCGCGCTGATAGGCGAACATGTTCCCGCTGGCGATGTCGAACCACCAACCGCTCAGGCGCAGCGACCCGTCCGCAAGCCGCTCGCGCACGATGGGGTAGGACGCCAGGTGTTCGAGCTGCGTCAGCACGTTGAGCTGCGACAGTTGATCGTGCGGGTTCAGGCGCGGGTTCAGAGGCCCTTCCTGGTGCAGACGGAACACCGCCGACGCGGCATGATGCAACCACTTGGAGAGGTTCGGTGCGCCGGCCGTCTCCTTGCCGGCCAGGGCTGCCTTCATGGCGCCGCATTCCGAATGGCCGCACACCACCAGGCTGTGAACCTTCAGTACAAGCAGCGCGTATTCGATCGCGCTGGCTTCGGAGAGGTCCCCCGTCGAAGCCCCTTCCACAGTGGCCGGAGGGACCATATTGCCGACGTTCCGCATGACGAACAGGTCGCCGGGATCCGTGGAAATCAGCAGGTCCGGAACGACACGGCTGTCGGAGCAGGTGATGAACAACGCGTCGGGCGACTGGCCCTTGGCGAGGTCGCGGAAACGCTCCGCATATTGGGGCAGCAGACGTTCCCGAAATTCGACGACGCCCCGGATAAACTTGCGCATTAAAAGCCTCTCGCTTAGGTCCGGGCCGCCCCCAGTCGGGCGCCCCACGTCGATTCCGTCTCGATGATGGCGGCGTCGCGGCCGAGTTCCAGCATCTGCTCGGCCGTGGTGGTCGCAAACAGGTGCATGGCGCGGGCCACGATCCCCGTCCAGCCGGTCTGGTGGCTGGCGCCCAGGCCGGCGCCATTGTCGCCGTGAAAGTACTCGTAGAACAGCACCAGGTCGCGCCAGTGCGGGTCATCCTGAAACTTGGCCGAGCCTCCATAGACCGGCCGGCGGCCCTCGGAGTCCTTCACGAAGATGCTGACCAACCGACGTGCGATCTCCTCCGCGACCTGGTACAGGCTCATTCGCCGCCCGGACCCCGTGGGACATTCGATCGTGAAGTCGTCGCCGTAATAGACGTAGTAGTTCAGCAAGGCCCGGATGATGAGCGCGTTGACTGGCATCCAGATGGGCCCGCGCCAGTTCGAGTTGCCGCCGAACATGCCCGTGTCTGACTCCGCCGGCAGGTAGGAGACGCAATAATCCTGACCGGCGAAGTGCAATACGTAGGGATGGTCGGCGTGGTAGCGCGACAGCGAGCGGATGCCGTACGGGCTGAGAAACTCCTTCTCGTCGAGCATGACGGCGAGAACGCGGCGCAGTTTGTGTTCGTCCAGGACGGAGAATAGGCGCCGGCCGCGGGCGCCGACTTTTCGGGGATCGTGGAAGTTGGCCACCAGCTCGGGGCGACTATTGAGAAACCGCTCGAACCGCCTGGTAATGTCGGGGTACTTCTCGAACAACTCCGGTTCGAAAACCGTGGCCGCGCATAGGGGCAGCAAGCCGACCATCGAACGAACCTTGAGCCGGTGCGCCTTGCCGTTGGGGAGGCGGAGCACGTCATACAGGAAGCCGTCCTCTTCATCCCACATCCCCGTGCCGCCGCCCAGTTGCACCAGCGACGAGGTGATCCAGGCGTCATGTTCGAGGAACTTGAGGACCATGTCCTCGTAGTCCTCGTCGGTTAGCGCCAGCTCGATGGCGATTTCCAGCATGTTGTCGGCGAACAGCGCCATCCAGGCGGTGCCGTCGGCCTGGTCCAGGTAGCCGCCGGTCGGCAGGGGCGCGCTGCGGTCGAACACGCCGATGTTGTCGAGGCCGAGGAAGCCGCCCTCGAACACATTCCGCCCGGAACGGTCCTTGCGGTTGACCCACCAGGTGAAGTTCAGGAGCAGCTTCTGGAAGCAGCTCTTGAGCCATTTGGTGTCCCCTTTGCCCCTCGTCGTCTTTTCCAGGTGGTACGTGAAGATGGTCGACCAGGCGTGAACCGGCGGGTTGACGTCGCCGAAATTCCACTCGTAGGCCGGCATCTGGCCGTTGGGGTGCATGTACCACT
>DATKHW010000006.1:0-8198 GCA_035546275.1 Gemmataceae bacterium | reverse complement strand
GGCGACGACGCGGAATACGATAGCCTGTTCATCCGCCTCGACGAACTCGGCTTCGAGCCGCTCGGCGCACGCCAGGAAATCGGTTGGTTCGCTAATCAGCATTGGTACAAGGAGTACCCGCCCGGCCGTGTCTTCGGCTCCCGGACTGGCGACTGTTTTGCCACGCTCTTCCGCATCTTTGAGAGCCAACCGTGGCGGCTGAGTTTCCACACCGTCTTCACGGACGGCTCGCTGGTGTCCACGGCCAACCAAATGCCGAATTTCTGCGTGGACATGCCCGGCTACTACCGCTGGGGCCACGTGACGCCGGACCTGCGCGAATTGCTGGCGATGCACGGCGAGACGGCCGAGGACTTTCGCGCCCAGCACAGCCTAACCATCGAATCGCCGGACCTGGAGGGCGCCTGTGCGGCGGTCGCCCGGCACAGCGAGCGCTTCTTGCGATCGAGAGGGCCGGCCCTGGGCTTGCAGGGACTCATGGCGCCCTTGATGATCGGCTTCATGCTGACGGTGGTGATCGGCTTCAACTTCGGCTTCGGCGGCTGGTCGCTTCCCGCCGCCTGCGTCCTGGCCGGCATCGCTTACCGGCTGCTGCTGCGGTCCGCCGTCCGCGAGTCCGCGCAGAAATCGTTGGATGCGGACCGGGAACGTGGGCTGGTCGAACACTGGCGGCGGCGGCGGAACGCGCAATGGCGCGCCGCGCAGCCAACGTCGTCGGAAATACAACGCTGGGACGACGACGGCCTCACGGACGATCCCCGGCGGCGCCGATGAACGCAAGCCGCCGAGGATCCTAAGCCGCTTGCCGTCATTTCGCCGGCGCAATCTCGAAGTGATGCTTCCGCGGCTTGGCCGCCTCGCGGATTTTGGCGTCGGCCTCTTCCACCTTTTTCGTCTGATTTTCCAGGCCTTCCTTGGCCTTGGCCGGGGCGTTCTCGGCCGACGCCGCCTTGGACAGGTTGCGCCACTGGCCGACGAGGTCCTCCTTCGCTTTGACGGCGGCCAGCACTTCCTTGCCCTGATCGGCGTAGGGGCCTGTGCCATAAGCCGTCAGGTTCACGCCCTTCTTCAATTCGCCAGCGGCCAGCATCGCCACAACCTTGCCGTCAATCGACACCGTGAACCGATCTCCCTTGAGGCCGCCCACGGCCAGGCTGCAATCGCTCAACTGCAGCACCGTCGGGGCCAGCGGCAGCACACTGCGAGCCTCATCCGGGATGGGAAATGGAATTGAATCGTCGAGTCGGTCGAACGCCACGCCGCCGCCCTCGACGCGCACGCCGTCCAGCGTGCAGCCCCGCGCATCGCAAACGGGCTTGGCCCCCTGGTTGCATTCGACGCAAGCGCTGCTGACGAAACCGTCGGCGCCGAGGTCGCTCAGCAGCGCCGCGGCCATCATCAGCTGACCGGGCTCGCCCGGATGGACCGCATCGCCCTTCATGGACACGGGCGGATTGGGGTCCTTGGTCTGCTCGGCCAGGAACGCCTTGAGATGCTCAACGCCGGGCAGCTTGTCGTCCTGGGCCAGTGCCTTGACGGCGGCGATTTCATTGGCCGTGGTTTCCCGCGCCTTGTTCTTCCCCCACACGTCGATGAGGGCGTGGAACTGGTCGGCGAAGGGCGCCTTCTGCTCCGCCGCGAACTTCTTCAGGGCGATCGCGTACTCGTTGAGCCGGGCGTTGCCGCCGAGCTTGTCCATCGTGGAACCGTCGTTCATCGGGCTGGCCGTGAAGAACACCGGCCGGGCTTTGACCGCCTGGATCTTCTGCGTCAGTTTGCCCATGTTCTCGATGTACTGGTCGGTGGTGAACTGCCCCTTGTCGTTCATGCCCAGTTCGACCGACACGATCGTCGGCTTCCACGCGGCCACGTCGTAATCGAAGCGGTTGATGAGATCGGGGATTTTGTTGCCGCCGACGCCGGAGTTGCGGATGCGGAAGGTGAGCTTAGGATAACGGGCATAGCAAAAGGCTTCCATGTAGTTGGTGTGGAGGTGCTGGGCCGTGATGCTGTCGCCGGCCATGACCCAGACGTCGCCGTCCTTGAGGGGGAATTCATCGGCCGAAGCGGGCCGTGCGGCCGCCAGGGCCAGGACCGTCGCCAGCATCGGCAGCATGCGCGCCGTCGCCGTTCTCATTGCGTCGTCTCCTTGTGGGGGGCGCATCGTGGAGGGATCTCCGCCCGGCCCAAGCGCCGGGCGGGAGACGACGGCCATTGTCGGACGGCGGCGGGGCGGGGTCAAACAGAAAACCGGCGGCACAGCACGGACCGGCAAGAGCGTTCCGCCGTGCGCGGCGCCGGGATTCATAGAATAGCGTGCAATACCATCACCTAAGGGAGGGACGACGCCAATGGCCACATTCATCGCCACGGTCCGATTCACCGCGAAGGGGCTTGCCGAAATCCAAGACACCTGCAAGCGGGCGGCGGCCTTCAAGGCGACGGCCCGGAAGCTGGGCGCCAAGATCACGAACACCTACTGGACCGTCGGTCGCTTCGACGGCGTGCTGATCTTCGAGGCGCCCGACGACGAAACGGCTTCCGCCGCGATGGTGCATCTGGCGGCGCAGGGCCGCGTCCAGACGCAGACGGCACGCGCATTCACGGCAGCGGAGATGGAAAAGGTTTTGGCCGCGACCGGCAAATGACGGCCTCGATTTGGCATCGTTGTACGGCAGCGGGCCGGGGTCGAATAGAAAACGACGGTGTTGATTTTTAAGTCACATCGCGGTACGATGCGTCCAGGAAAGGGCTGCGAGAGCCGAACATGGACGCGACGATTCTCTGGGACCTCGAAGACGATCCCGACGGCAACGTGCAGCATCTCCGCGAACATGACGTCACGATGGATGAAGCGGAGGAGGTGTTGCTAAATCGTCAAAGCAGCCGCGCAGTAAGCCGCACGCCAGGCTTGCCGACGGCTTTCGGCTGGACCTCCACCGGCCGGCATCTCGCCGTGGTATATGAGTTGGTGGACGACGACCCTTTGACGCTGCGACCGGTCACGGCTTACGACGTGCCGCCGCCTGGCCCCGCCAAGAAACGGAGGAAGAGATGAAGGTGCAACACATATTCCGCGCGGACCGAAAGACCGCCGAGGAGCGCGCCCATGAGCAAGCGCTGCGCGAGAAGCTGCAAGGGGACAAACCCGCCTTGGAAGATCTAATTCATACCGGCGAATGCGATCCGGACGCGGTGATGACTATGGGAATGTACTTCGACGTGCAGCAGGCGCTGCAGGCTCTGAAGCGGGAACGGCTGCGCTGCGGGATCACCGTCGCCGACGTGGCCGAGCGATCCGGCCTTGACCGGGCCGTCGTGAGCCGGCTTGAGAACGGCAAACAGGACAATCCCACGGCGGCGACGCTGATGCGTTACGCGGCCGCCGTCGGCAAACGCTTCCTGTGGTCCTTTGAAGACCTGACGACCAGGAGCGCGAAGGGCGCGGGCAAGCCGGATCGCCGCCGTACAAAACGCGGCACGTGAAGCGGGGCGGGCCGGTCGGTGGAACTCGTCGGTTATCCATCGGGCGGTCCGGCGGTTCTCATTATGGCTTGCACGGCGCGGGTCAACTGCTGCATTGTTTCAGAAACCTTTGAAATCCGCCAGTCGCCGATACAATGCCGAGGGAGAGGACCGTCATGGACAACCCCATCCGCATCGGCGCCGTCAACTACCTCAATACCAAACCGCTCATCTGCGACCTCGACGTGCTCGCCCCCGCCGCCGAGCTGATCCTCGATGTGCCGAGCCGGCTGGCCGACCGCCTCGCGGTCGGCGAGCTAGACGTCGCCCTCATCCCGGTAATTGAATATTTCCGCTCCGGTTGCTATTCTATCATCGCCGACGTATCCATCGCCACGCGCGGCCCCGTGCTGAGCGTCACGCTGTTCAGCCGCAAGCCGTGGGAGGAGATTCGGCGCGTGGCCCTGGACGCCGGCTCGCGGACCAGCGCCGCCCTGGCGCAAATCCTTCTGCACAAGCGCTACGGCGTCCATCCCCAAGTGCTGCCGCTGCCGCTCGACGACCATGCCGAGGACGCCGAGGCCGACGCCGTGCTGCTGATCGGCGACCGGGCCATGCGGGCCTGTCTGCCGGGATTCGCGCAGGCCTACGACCTCGGCCAGGAGTGGTACGACTGGACCGGCCTGCCGTTCGTTTACGCCGTCTGGGCCGTTCGGCCGGGCGTCGATCTGAACGGCGTGGATGCGGCACTGATCGAGGCGAAGCGGCGCGGCCGGGAGCGGGCCGGCGTCATCGCCCATCAGGAGGCGCCGGGCCTGGGACTCGACGCCGGGTTCTGCCGCCGCTACCTTGCCAACATCCTCCACTTTGACCTGGGGCCGCGCGAGCAGGCGGGGCTGCATCATTACTACATGCTGGCCTGCGAGCTGGGATTGGCCCCGCGGGGAGTGAGCCTTGAATACTACCGTTCAGCGCATCTTGCAGAAAGCCGTTGACGGCGAACGGCTGACCTATGACGAAGGCGTCGCCCTGATGGAATGCCGCGACCTGCCGGCGCTGGGCCGCGCCGCCGACGCCGTCTGCCGCCGACTGCACCCCGAGCCGTACCGCACATACAACATCGACCGCAACATCAATTACACCAACATCTGCGCCGCCGTCTGCGACTTCTGCGCTTTCTACCGCAAGAGCAACGACGCCGACGCTTACGTCCTGCCGCGCGAGGAGATCTACAAGAAGATCGAGGAAACCATCGCGCTGGGCGGCGACCAAACGCTCATGCAGGGCGGCATGCACCCCAGCCTCAAGCTGGAATGGTACGAAGACCTCTTACGCGATCTCAAGACGCGCTATCCGAAATTCAACCTGCACGCCTTCAGCCCGCCGGAAATCTGGCACTTCCACAAGATCAACAAGCTGCCGCTGCGCGAGGTGCTGCGCCGGCTGAAGGACGCCGGCCTCGGCAGCCTGCCCGGCGGCGGCGGCGAAATCCTCGTGGACCGCGTCCGCAAGGCGATGACCGTCAACAAGTGTCTGACCGACGAATGGCTGGAAGTGCATCGCGTCTGGCACGAGCTGGGCGGCCGGTCCACATGCACCATGATGTTCGGCCACATCGAGACGCTGGCCGAGCGGATCGAAACGCTGGAGCGATTGCGACAATTGCAAGATGAAACGGGCGGATTCACCGCGTTCATCTGCTGGACGTTCCAGCCGGAACACACGGCGATGGCCGACACACCCCCGGCCGGGGCCTTCGAGTATCTGCGGACGCAGGCGGTCGCGCGGTTGTACCTCGACAACATCGCCAACATCCAGGCATCGTGGGTGACGCAGGGATTGAAGATCGGCCAGCTGGCCATGTTCTTCGGCGCCAACGACATGGGCAGCCTGATGATTGAGGAAAACGTCGTCGCTTCGGCGGGGACCGTGCATTACCTGACTCTGGAACAGATCAAGGCCGCTATCCGCGAGGCGGGGTATATTCCGCGGCAGCGGAACGTGTTTTACGAATACATTGATGCGGAACCGGCCCAAACGGCCAAAGAGCCTGTCCCCTGCTGATCGGAGGTCTGCAACCGATGACACCCCGTTGTCTTTCCCTTCTGCTGCTGTCCGCATTGGCCGCCGGCGACGTCCCCGCACCGCCGCCCACGAAAAAGGAACCCGTGAAGGACGTTTATCACGGCGTCAGGGTCACGGACGATTACCGCTGGCTAGAAGACGGGAACAGCAAGGACGTGAAAGCTTGGAGCGACGCCCAGAACGCCTACGCCCGCAGCATTCTCGATAAGCTGCCCGGCGCCGACGTGCTGCGCGAGCAGCTGACGAAAATCATGGCCGCCAAGACGACCAGCCACGGCGACTTCCATTACCGCGGCGGCCGGCTCTTCGCCATGCGGCGGCAGCCGCCCAAGCAGCAGCCGTTCCTCGTCGTGATGCCGGTGCCCGATCAGCCCGACAAGGCCCGCATCCTCGTCGATCCCAACGAGATCGACGCCAAGGGGACCACCGCCATCGACTGGTACGTCCCTTCGCCGGACGGCAAGCTGGCGGCCGTGTCGATTTCCCACGGCGGTACGGAATCCGGCGACGTCCACATTTACGATGTTGAAACGGCCAAGGTAGTGGACGAAGTCGTTCCGCGCGTCAATGGCGGCACGGCCGGCGGCGGCCTGGCCTGGGCGCTGGACGGCAAGGGCTTCTTCTACACCCGTTATCCGCGCGGCCAGGAACGGCCGCCGGAGGACCTCGATTTCTTCCAGCAGGTCTATTTCCATGCTCTTGGCACGCCGACAGACAAGGATCGTTATGAAATGGGCAAGGATTTGCCGCGGATCGCCGAGATCAAGCTGCAGGCCGACGACGCCACTGGACGAGTGATGGCGACGGTGCAGAAAGGCGACGGCGGCCAGTTCGCCTTCTTCCTGCGCGAACCGGACGGCCAATGGCGGCAATTTAGCACCTTCGAGGATAAGCTGGTGCAGGGCGCCTTCGGCCGGCACGACGACCTGTTCGTGGTCTCGCTGGAAGGCGCCCCGCGCGGCAAGCTGCTGAAAATGTCGGCGAAGGACCCCGACCCGGCGAAGGCGCAGGTCGTCGTTCCCGAAGGCAAGGACACGATTGTCACGGACTTCGAGAGCAAGGTCGAGACCGTGCTGCCGACGGAGGACCGGCTGTACATCACCTACCAGCTCGGCGGCCCATCCGAAGTGCGCTGCTTCGATTTCGACGGCAAGCCGCTCGACGCCCCCAAGCAGCTGCCGGTCTCCACGGTCGGCGGCATGGCCCATTTGACCGGCGACGACATTCTCTTCTCAGACGTCTCCTACGTCGAGCCGCGCAACGTGTTTGAGTACTGGGCCAAGACGAACGAGACGGTGAAGCTGCCGCTGACCACGCCGCCGCCGGTGGACCTGAGCGACGTGCAGGTGGTGCGCGAGTTCGTTCGCAGCAAGGACGGCACGATGGTTCCCGTCAACATTATGATCCCGAAAGGGGTGAAAATGGACGGGACGAATCCGTGTCTCGTGACCGGCTACGGCGGCTACGGCATCAACCGGGCGCCGTCCTTCGTGCCGGACCGGCGGATTCTCTTCGATCACGGCTTCATCATTGCCGAAGCGAACCTGCGCGGGGGCGGCGAGTTCGGCGAGGCGTGGCATCGGGCCGGCGCCCTCGCGAACAAGCAGAACGTCTTCGACGATTTCGCCGCGGCGCTGGAACTGATGATCCAGGAGAAATACACATCGCCGGAGCACCTGGCCATCATGGGCGGCAGCAACGGCGGTCTGCTGATGGGCGCGACGCTGACGCAGCATCCGGGGATGATGAAGGCCGTGGTTTCGTTCGTCGGCATTTACGACATGCTGCGAGTGGAATTATCGCCGAATGGCGCCTTCAATGTGCCGGAATTCGGTACAGTCAAGGACGAGAAGCAATTCCAGGCGATGTACGCCTATTCGCCGTACCATCACGTCAAGGACGGCGAGAAGTACCCGGCCGTGCTGTTCCTGACGGGGGCGAACGACCCGCGCGTCGATCCGATGCAGTCGCGCAAGATGACGGCCCGGCTGCAAGCGGCCACGGCGTCGGGGCTGCCCGTGCTGCTGCGGACCAGCGCCAGCAGCGGACATGGCCTGGACTCCTCGCTGACGGAGCGCATCGAGGAATATGTGGACGTCTATTCGTTCTTGTTCGCCGAGCTTGGTACCCCAGTGAAGCGCTAGACATCGGGAAAAGCTAGCCAAAATTGGGGTCCACCCGCAGGTCGACGTCCTGTTTGCCGGCCTCCGGCACCTCCACCTCAAAGGGCGTATCGGTCGGCTTGGCGTACATGGCCGGGACCCTTACGGCGCGAGGGTAGCCCTGGACCGTCACTTTGTACTTTCCCGGCACAGCGCCCTTAAGAGTGGTGTGCGTGTAGTTGTCGAAGGTGGTCAAGTCGAACGTGCCGTCGGGCCCGGTCGTAGCGTTGGCGATCCATCCGGTTTGATCCGAACTCTTGGGGATGAACTGAACGGACGCGTTCGGCACGGGGGCGCCGTTCAAGAAGACGACCCGACCGTGGACCGCCGCCGTCTTGGGAGGTTTGGCCGGGCAGCCCGCCAGCAACACAGCCGCCGTGGCCACCAGCGTCGGGGCCAGCCCCAGTCGCTTGGGGCGCATGGTTCGTCTCCTTGCGGGTAGTTTGATCTCTGAAAATCGCTGCAGCCACGCGGCTTCGGCGGACC
>DATKHW010000005.1:0-7097 GCA_035546275.1 Gemmataceae bacterium | reverse complement strand
TTCTCTCCGCGCTCTCCGCGTTCTCTGCGGTGAAACATTTTGGATTTCATCCGCATGGTTTCCGCCGTTGATTCGCAGCTGGGCCGCAATATCGACTATGAGCTGTTCATGGACTGCGTCCACTGCGGTCTGTGCCTGTCGTCGTGCCCCACCTACGTCGAGACCGGCGACGAGAACGACAGCCCGCGCGGCCGCATTTACCTGTGGCGGGCGGTCACGGACGGCCGGGCCGAGCTGAACGCCGAGGTGCGCCGCCACCTCGATTTGTGCCTGGAGTGCCGCGGCTGCGAGACAGCCTGCCCCTCCGGCGTGCAATACGGCAAGATCATCGGCTCGTACAAGCGGGACATGACGCGCTTGGGTCCGCCGGCGCCGACCGTCACGCCGCTGCAGCGCTGGATGCTGTTCCATCTGACGCCGTATGCGGGGCGGATGCGGTTGGCGCTGGCGCCGATGCGATTGCTGCAGTGGATCGGCCTGGGCGGGCTGGTGCGCTGGATGGGCCGATTTCTGCCGCGATCGCTGCGGTTGATGCAGGATATTGTACCGCCGCTAAGGCGGCATTACGGCCGATTGCCGGAGGTGCTGCCGGCGGAGGGGAAGCGGCGGGCGCGCGTGGCCCTGTTCACCGGCTGCGCCGCCGACGCCTTCTTCCCGCAGACGAACCTGGCGACGGCCCGCGTGCTGCAGCGCAACGGCTGCGAGGTGTGGATTCCCCGGAAGCAGGTCTGCTGCGGCGCCTTGCATTACCATGCTGGCTTGGAGGCCCAGGCGGAGCGGCTGGCGGCGGAAAACTGCCGGGCGTTCGGCGGTAGGGGCGGGGTTACCCCGCCCCTGCACGAAATGGACGCCATCATCAACAATGCCGGCGGCTGCGGCCCCGTCCTCAAGGAATACGGCCATTTGCTGGAGAAAACGCCGGACGCCGCGGTCGGCGCCGCCTTCGCCGCGAAATCCAAAGACATTAGCGAGTTCCTGATGGAACTCGGCCCCGTGAAGCCGACGCACCCGCTGCCGATCAAGGCGACCTACCACGACGCCTGCGGCCTGAGCCACGCCCAAAAAATCCGCCAGCCGCCGCGCCTGCTGCTAGGGCTGATCCCCGGATTGGAGCTGGTTCCGCTGAACGAGAGCGAACTCTGCTGCGGCGCGGCTGGCAGCTACAACCTGACGCAGCCGGACATGTCGCAGGCGCTGGGGACGCGCAAGGCGAAGAACATTGTGGCCACGGGAGCGCAGGCGGTGTTCACGGGCAACGTCGGTTGCCTGTTGCAGATCATACGCCATTTGCGAGAGGTTAAACCGCGGATGTGGGTCGCACACCCGATCGATGCGCTGTGGGCGAGCTACAGCGGCGCAGCGCCCGCGGACCCCAAAGCGTGAACAATCAGAGATCTGTGGGCGGGAATGCACTCTCGGCGATGAGGGCGGCTCGTTGGTCGATGCGATGCGGTAGATTGATTCCCAGGACGGCGATCGTGGCTCGCCCCATTGGCGTCCGCCCAACAAGGACGGGGCCTTGCCAGCGGAAGTGCCGCCCCCACCGATGACGGCGAGGATTGAAGAGCCACACCTTTTTGCCGCTGCGGGGGTCGACGCCGGCCAGATTGGGGCCTTTGTGGTTGTTGTCCGCCAGGCAAGCCAGCGCCAGGTTCGAGGCGACCGTGCGGCCGCCGTGCTGCTCCGCTATGATGTGGTCGATCTGGAAGCGGGTCGAGGAGACGGCTTGCGGCAACCGGCAGTACTCGCAGCAGTCGCCGGCGCGTTCACGCACGAAGTCCGCAAGGGCCTGATCCATATTATTCAGGAGGCCCGTTGAGACTTTTTCTTGAGGGCTTGCCTCGCCTTGGAGTGGATAATGTCCAGCACGCAGCCGAGGCGCTCGAACACGTCGAGTTCAAACTGCTCCGGCGGCGTCAGCGCCCCGCGGCGAGCCTTCGCCGAGAGGTCCTCCATACGAGCGTGATCGCGCTCGGAAAAGCCGAACTTTAGCAGAGCGCGGGCGGCGGTGGGCGAAAGTTCGCCCTGGAAATCGATTCGATTCGGGCTCGCGGCGCCGTTCGCGGAAACAGATGTTTTGCCTTTGCTGCTCATGGATCGCCCTCGCCGAGAATGCATCATACCCGCGGACCCGGCGGCGAAGCAATGGGTCGCTTTCCGCTCTTTGTGGAGCGCATTAATGCCTTTCGACCCTCTCCGTCCCCCGCCGCTCCTCACCGCCGACCTCCCCGGCGTCGGGGGACGCATCAAAGCCGTCCCCGAAGACTTCGAGGTCGAGGAGATCCCCGCCTATCCGCCGTCGGGTCAGGGAGATTTTCTCTATCTTTGGATCGAAAAGCGCGACATGGGCGCCGAATACTTCTTCCGCCAGGTCGCGCGGCGGCTCGACGTCCCCTTCGGCGAAGTCGGCGCGGCCGGCCTCAAGGACCGCCGGGCCGTGACGCGGCAAATGGTCTCCGTCCCCGCCCGCGCCGAAGGTCAGCTGGCGCAGCTGGACGGCGACGGCGTCCGGCTGCTCAGCGTCAGCCGGCACGGCAACAAGCTCAGGCCCGGCCACCTGCGCGGCAACCGTTTCCGCATCCTCATCCGCGACGTCGGCCCCCCAGCTGCAGAGACCGCGGCCCCCATTCTGGATCGGCTTCGTCGGGAGGGAATGCCGAATTTCTACGGCCCCCAGCGTTTCGGCCGCGACGGCGAAACCGTCCTGCTCGGCCTGGCGCAGCTGCGGCCGAAAAAGGTGTCAGGAACCTTTTCCGCCGCGGAAAAGGTTCCTGACACCTTTTTCGGCCGCAGCCCCTTCCTGCGGAAGCTGGCGCTGTCGGCGGCGCAGGCGGCGCTCTTCAACCACGCCCTGGCCCGGCGCATGGCCGACGGCCTGCTGCGGCGCGTCCTGCCCGGCGACGTGATGATGAAATGGCCCTTCGGCGGCCTGTTCGTCGCCGAGGATGCGGCCCGCGAACAGCTGCGCTTCGATGCCCGGGAAACCGTGACCGGCGGGCCGATGTTCGGCCGCAAGATGTTCGCCGCAGCTGGCGAGGCCGCCGATCGCGAGGCGGCCGAGCTGCATGACGCCGGACTGACGGCGGGGTCGTTCCACGGCTTCGGCAAGCTGCTTTCCGGCACGCGGCGGCACAACCTCATCTATCTCGACGACCTGACAGCTGCGCCGGAGCCGGACGGCCTTCGTCTGAATTTCACATTGCCGGCCGGGAGCTACGCTACAATGCTCCTGCACGAAGTTATGAAGGTCGATCGGTTGGACGCCGACAGCGGCGAGTGAATCGCACACGCCGATTGTAGGGGACGCATCGCGCCCATTCCGCGGGATTTCGCCGACTTGGACGAATCTCTGTGGGCGCGGCGGCCGGGAGGACGCAAGAATCGAACATCCTAGCGCGCTTCCCCGGTTCCGATGAGCGAAGGCCTACCTGTGGACACCATCTTGGAATTCACCGTGCCGGAGAAGATCCTCCTGGCCGCGCACCAGCTGGAAGAAACCGGTCAATCGCCGTTCAGCGCCGAGGCGCTGATCGTGGCGGTCTGGCAGCAGAACCCCCGCACGTTCGGCCTCAAAGGCTACGCCGAGCAATACCCCGACTCCAACAAGGTGCTGACCAGCCTCATGGGCGAAAAGGGCCTGGCGCGCCGCGGCTGGCTCAACAAGGTCGGCCAGAAGATGTACGCCCTGACGCGCGAGGGACGGCACATGGTCCGCCGGCTCCGCCACGAGGAGCCGGCGCCGAGCGCCCCCGCCACGGAAAACGTGACCATCGGCCGCGAGCAGGACAAGCTGCTGCAAGGCCTTTTCGGCAGCACGGCCCTGCGGAAATACCAGGAAGGCCAGAAGCACGAGCTGACCTTCGCGGACGCTTGCCGCTTCTGGAGCATCACCGAAAACATGTCCGGCCCCGCCCTCGACGCCCGGCTGCACGCCTTCCGCGCCGGCCTGGCGGACATCGAGCGGACGGTCCGCAAGGGTCAGGCGGTGCTGAGCGACGGCCGCGTCTTCACCTTCGACGACGCCAGCCTGCTCAACGACCTGCACCTGTATCTGGAGGACCGCTTCTCGCGGCACCTCACGCTGCTGCGGAATCGATCCGGGAAGTCTTGACCTGGTCCGGCTCGAAGCGCAGCTGCGAGCCGGCGATGTAGTCGGCGTTGATCTCAATGCTCAGCCAGCGGCGTCCCAGCTTCTCGGCCTCGAAGCCGGTGACGTTGCTGCCGGCGAAGGGGTCCACGACCAGCTGGCCGGGGTCGGTCAGGAAGCGGATGAAAAACTCCGGCACGCCGTTGGGGAACCGGGCCGGGTGGATCGGCAGCCCCTTGTTGCGGCAGAGGCGGAAGTACTCGTCGCTGGAGCGAGTGTTAGGGATCTGCAAGAGATTGGGCGGGATGGCGCCGCCGTTGTCGCGGCGGAAGTGCGGGCCGATGTCGTGCTGCGACGGCCGGCGGGCGGTGTCATAGCCGTCGCGCAAAAGCCTCTTCATGGATCGACTATAGGGCTTTAGCACGCGCCGATTGTCGGCGTTGGGCGATTCCGTTTTCGACAGCCACCAGAGCGTGGTGACGGCGTCCTTGACGCGGGTGCGGCGGATCGTCACCCACTCGGCCGGCGTCGGCAGCTTGCTCGGGTTGTACCAGTAGAAATCCTGAGCTAGGTGGAACAGCTGGGTCAATTTGAGAATCAATTCGTAGGGATAAAGCGACCGGGTGCCGCTGCCGCGATTCCAGGCGCCGCCGAGGTCGAGGACGAAGCTGCCGTCGGGCCGCAGCACGCGGTGGATTTCGACGGCGAACGGCCAGAGCCATTCGACGTATTCGGACGGCTCGACGTTGCCGTAGGCCTTTTGCCGGCGCAGCGCGAACGGCGGCGACGTCATGACGAGAGCGACGGAGTTCTTCGGCAGTTCCCGCAGCACATCGAGCGAATCGGCGTGGTAGCAGCGGCCGGCGTCGGTGGCGTAGGCAGGCGCGAGCGAGAGGTCGAACACGCGGTCCCTCCTGGATCGAAGCA
The DNA here is from genome assembly GCA_035546275.1 of Gemmataceae bacterium. Taxonomy (GTDB): domain Bacteria; phylum Planctomycetota; class Planctomycetia; order Gemmatales; family Gemmataceae; genus UBA4732. The sequence continues at coordinate 2,083 of DATKHW010000005.1, read as the reverse complement.
TTTCCCGGACTCCCTTCCGGCCGCAGTATAGACCAAACGGCGACGGCGTGGTAGGCCGCTCCGCTCGTTTGACGGGTCCAATTTCGGCCCGCGGTTGCGGTGCCATCGATGCATATTTTCCTGCCAAGCTGGAAATCCAACCGGCGGCTTGTTCCAATCAACCTAGCGGAGGGGTAGAATCGGCTAGTTTGGCCGCGGTGCTATGACTGGTAACTAATCCGGGATCGAACGACCGGCCCGGCGCGGATTCGCCGAGAAGCAACAGGAAGTTGAGCGTTTCGAATAGTCCTGGGACGATCGTGGCTTTCTTTCGGCGGTATGACGCAGAGGGGATGGGATCCGTGGCACCACGAAAAACTAATTCCGCGACAGGCAACAATTCGGCAACCGAATCCGTTCGTGCGTTATCCAACATGGAAATAGTCGCTTTAGCCGTATATTTTCTGGGGGGCGAATCGCATTACGTACACACCGAGGACGTAGCGGTAAAGGCCAACGAAATAACGCCCGGCCGGTTTACCTGGGCGAAGTATCCCAACCAGATCAACATCCATACGATCATGACCCACTTATGGGACGCCAAAAGCAGCCGAAAGGGCGGCTTGCTGATCGGTTCGGAGAAGGAAGGCTGGATGCTTACGGAGAACGGCCTGGAACTCGCCCGGGGTCGCGTCAACGCGTTGAAGGGACTGAAATCAGCCTCCAAAAAGTTGACGGCTGGCGATCAGCAATGGAAGCGCGGCGAGCGGATTCGCTTGCTTAACACCGACGCTTTCCGAAAAGCGGCCACGGAAGGAGCCGAGACTGTAACGTGCGAGGAAGCGGAGGCTTTCTTCCGGCTGAACGATTACGTGATCGGCGATGCACGTGAGCGTAAGATCACACGCATAGTCAACGTCTTCGGCGACGATCCTGATTTGGGTCCGGTCGTGAACATGTTGGCGGGCAAAGTAAGAGGTAGGTGAGATCGATGTCCGAGCCGCGGGAAAAGCTTGTCGTCCGAAGCCACGTGGCGCGGGACCTGCTCCAAACGGCTGGGCTGTTTAAGAACGAGCGCCTGGCCGTTTGGGAGTACGTCGCGAATGGGTTGCAGTACGTCGATGCGGGCGTCAACTCCGTCGTCAAGGTTCTTGTAGACCCGCGCCGCAAGCGCATCACGATCCAAGACAACGGGCGCGGCATGGACTGGTCCGCCTTGCGTAACTTCTTTGTGATGCACGGCGAGAACCTCGATCGCAAAGAGGGGAAAGCTGGGCGAGGTCGGTTCGGGACAGGGAAGTCCGCCGCGTTCGGCATTGCCGGCGTGCTGCGGATCACGACCGTCCGAAGCGGGCGCCGCTCCAAAGTCGAGCTTGGCCGTGCGGAAATCGAGGGCATGACTTCGGGCGATGCAGTCCCCGTGCGCATTCTCGAGCGCGAGACACCCACGCAAGAGCCGAATGGGACGCTCGTCGAGATCGACCAACTACATCTGCGGTCTATCGACCAAGCCGGAATCATTCACTACATCGAGCGGCACTTGGCGCGGTGGCCAAGAAGCGCGTCCGTCTTCGTCAACAACCACGAATGCGAAATCTCTGAGCCGCCTGTTGCGACGGAGCGCGCTTTCCATCCGACAGGTGCTGTGCGCGACCGGCTTGGGGACGTGGAGTTGACAATCAGGGTGTCTAAACGCGCTCTTGAGGAAGACGAACGCGGCGTCTCCATTTACTCGAAAGGCGTCTGGCATGAGACGACCTTGGCGGGGAGCGAGGGCCGCGAGATGGCGCAGTACATCTTCGGAGCCGTGGACGTTCCGGCGCTTGAGGAGGACGCCTCGCCCGTCTCGCCGTTTGACGTCAGTCGCTCGATGCAACTCAACCGGAGCAACGACTTGGTTCGGGAGATCTTCGCCTTCATCCACGAGAGCGTCGAGCAAGTCCGGCGAGAGCTTGTGGACGTCGAACGCCGCCGGAAGGCAAGCGAGGAAGCCCGGAAGTTGGCGGTGCAGGCTGATGAGATCGCCAAGGTAATCAATGAGGACTTCGAGGACTTTCGCAAGAAGGCGGCAAAGGTCCAGGCGAAGGCGTTGGGGGGATCCGAC
>DATKHW010000004.1:0-3846 GCA_035546275.1 Gemmataceae bacterium | reverse complement strand
GTCGAGGCGCAGGCCCGCGCCGGGGAAGAGGTCGAGAGGCAGCAACGAGGAGCACCTTCAGGCGAAGTTATAAAGATGTGTGGATGCCTCCATTATAGAGCAGCTGCACCAAGAGTGCGGAAGAACCCCCATTTCCATCATCGGAACCGCGGGAATATCGGCGAGAGCGACAATGGCCGTATTTACGGGTTCTCCACGCGGTCGTCCAAAGCCGGAGTGGATTGGCCGGCCGGGCGTTCGCGCTCCGGTTCGGTCGGCGGCGCCAAAGCGGCGATGGCTTCGTCATGCGGCCCAGCGGCCACGGATTGCGGTGGGATAGGCGCAGCCTTGGCGGGGGCGAAGCGCTGAATGACGTAGAAAAACACCGGTGTGAGGAACACGCCGAACAGCGTTACGCCCAGCATGCCGCTGAACACAGCCAAGCCCAGCGAGCGGCGCATCTCGGCGCCGGCGCCTTGCGCGACCACCAGCGGCACGACGCCAAGGATGAAGGCGAACGAAGTCATCAGAATCGGCCGCAAGCGCAGCCGACAGGCTTGCAGCGTCGCATCCAATCGCGACGCGCCCGCCGCGTGCTGCTGCTTGGCAAATTCGACGATAAGAATCGCGTTTTTGCTCGCTAGACCAACCAGCACCACAAAACCGATCTGCGTGAAAATATTCAGCTCCGTTTGCGCAATCAGCAGGCCGCTGATGGAGCAGAGCAGGCACATCGGCACGACGAGGATCACGGCCAGCGGCAGCGACCAGCTTTCATATTGCGCCGCCAGCACCATGAAGACGAAAAGGACCGCCAAGGCGAAAAACCACATCGCCGAGTTCCCCGCCTGCAACTGCAGATAGGCCAGGTCGGTCCATTCGGGAACCATCGACCGCGGCAACGACCTGTCGGCCGCCTCCTGCATGCGGTTGATCGCCTGCTGGGAACTGGTTCCCGGCCCCGCGTCGCCAGTGACGGCGGCGGCGGAGTACATGTTGTAGCGCAGCACCATCACCGGTCCGCCCGTGTCGCGCACGTCCATCAATGTGCCCAGGCGGATCATTTGATTGCGGGCGTTCCGCACTTGCAGCTCTTTAATGTCTTCCACGCGATCGCGGAAGCGCGTGTCGGCCTGAATGTTCACTTGCCACGTTCGACCGAACTCGTTGAAGTTGTTGACGTAATACGATCCGAGATAGACCTGAAGCGCGTTGAAAATGTCGCTGACCTGTACTCCCAGCACCATGCACTTGGTCCGGTCGATTTGCAGCTTGAGCCAGGGCGTGTTCGCCTCGGAGCTATTGAAAAGTCCCTGCAAGCTGCGCGTCTTTTTGCCCTCGTCGACCATCTTGTCGCTGCAGCTCTGCAGCTGGTCGAGGCCGAGGTTGCCGCGGTCCTCGACGATCAGCGTGAAGCCGCCGGTCGTGCCCAGGCCGTCGATCGGCGGGGCGCCGAACGTCGTTACGACCGCTTCGTTCACCTCCCGGCTGCAAGCGGCTTGGAGGGCCTTGGCGACGTCGTCGGCGCCCATACCTGGCCCGCGCCGTTTATCAAAGCTCTTTAGCAGGACGTACATCGAACCCATGTTCGGGGCGTTGGCGTTGAGAATGATCGACTGGCCGGAGACGCCGACCGTATGCGCGACGCCCGGAATGCCGGGATAGTGCTGCCGGTCGTTGCGGTCGCCGCGGGCGATTTTCTCGATCTGGGCCATGACCTGCTGCGTGCGCTCCACCGACGCGGAGTTGGGCAGCTGGAAGTTGAGCAGCAGATAGCCCTTGTCCTGCTGCGGGATGAAACCAGCCGCCGTGCTGTTAAACGACCAGTAAGTCAATCCTAATAATCCGACATAGATCACGACCACGACCATGCTGAGCCGCAGCAGTCGGCCGACGGCCCGTCCATAAAGCCCGGTCATGCGGTCGAAGAGGCGGTTGAACGCCCGGAACAGCGCGCCCAGCACGGCGTTGATCGGTCGGATCAGAAACCAGCCAAACACGGCCCCGACCAGCGCGCCGGGCAAGAAGTAGGCGGCGGTCAGGACGTAGTACAACCACCACGGGGCGTCGCTGGCCGCTTCATCGGCCTCCGCCGCCGGCAGGCCGAAACGGCCGGAAAGGAACGTCTCCGTCAGCCACACGGTCAGCACGCCGCCTAGCACGATGAAGATCCACCAGGGCAACGCCTCTCGCTTATGCTGTCCGCCGTGTGCGCCCCCCTCTTCGGTCTTGAAAATCATGACGGCCCGGGACGGCGTCATTGTCAAAGCGTTGACAGCGGAAATAATCGTTGAAACGGAAATGGTCACGGCGAATTGGCGGAAGAACTGGCCGCTGACGCCCCCGAGGAAGCAGCACGGGATGAACACCGACGACAAGACAAGCGTGATGGCGAGGACCGGCCCAGTGATCTCATCCATCGCCTTGATCGTGGCGGTGCGCGCGTCCAGGCCGGTTGCGATGAGCCGCTCGATGTTTTCCAGCACGACGATGGCGTCGTCCACGACGATGCCGATGGCCAGCACCAGTCCGAACAGCGTCAGGTTATTGAGCGTGAAACCCATCGCCGCCATGACGATGAACGTGCCGATCAGGGAGACGGGCACGTCGATCATAGGCAAAATCATGGCTCGCCAATCCTGGAGGAACAGCAGCACCACAATCGCCACCAGCACCACGGCGTCGCGGAGGGTGTAGAAGACCTCGGAGACCGATTCATGGATGAACGGCGTGGTGTCGTAGACGATCTGGTAATCCACGCCGTCGGGAAAGCGCGTTTTCAGCTCCCGCATTTTGTCATAAACGCCCTTCGCTGTATTCAGCGCGTTGGAGCCGGGCAGCTGGTAGATGCACAGCGCCACCGACGGCCGGCCGTCCAGGGTGCAGGCCTGGTCGTACTGTTGCGAGCCAAGCTCGACGCGCGGCTGCATGTTGCCGTCCTTGTCCTTGACCTGCGTCACCACGTCGCGAAGCCGCACGATGCCCGAAGCTTGCGGCATCGGCGAATCCGCATTGGCGGACGTGCTGGTCGCCCCCGCCGAGCCGGTGGAGCTGGACCCGCTGGACGATCCGGAGGAACCGGACGCCCCGGCCAGGGACGCGCCCTGCGATTGCATTCCGCCTTGGCTGGTTTTGATGATGATGTCGGCGAATTGCTCCGGGTCCGTGAGTCGGCCCTGCGTGGTGATCGTCAACTGAAACTGCTGGCCCTTGGGCACCGGCGGCTGACCGATTTGGCCCGCCGCCACCTGGACATTCTGAGCGCTGATGGCCGCCACCACGTCCATGCCGTTCAGCTTGAGGGCCGCCAGCTTGTCCGGATCGAGCCAGGCCCGCAAGCTGTAATCGCGCTGACCGAGGTAGGTGATGCTGGCCACGCCGTTGAGCCGGCCCAGCTCGTCCTTGACGTAGCGCGTCGCGTAATTGCTGAGCCAGATGTCGTCGTGGGACTCGTCCGGCGAGATGAGGTTGACGATCATCAGCGTGCTGGGCGACATCTTCTTGACGTTGATGCCCTCGTTCTGGACCAGCGCGGGAATGACCGGCAGCGCCAGCGAGACGCGGTTCTGCACCAGCACCTGTGCCATGTCCGAGTCGACGCCCTGCTTGAACGTGACGGTCAGGTTGTAAGCGCCGTCGTTGGTGCAACGCGACGACATATAGAGCATGTCCTCGACGCCGCTGACCTGTTCCTCGATCGGCGCCGCCACGGTGTCGCGGACCGTCTCGGCGTTGGCACCGGGATAGAGCGCCGTCACCTGCACCGTCGGCGGCGTCACTTCGGGGTACTGCGCCACCGGAAGCGTAAACAGGGCCACGCCGCCGGCCAGCACGAAGACCACGGAGATGACGGTGGCGAAGATTGGA
>DATKHW010000003.1:0-2692 GCA_035546275.1 Gemmataceae bacterium | reverse complement strand
ACGTTCTCAACCGCGCTGGTGCGGGCCAGCAGGTTGAAATTCTGAAACACGAAGCCGACGCGGCGGTTGCGGACAAGGGCGCGCTGGTCGCCGGAGAGGTCGGCGATCTCTTCGCCGGCGAGGAGGTAGCTGCCGGCGGTGGGGCGGTCGAGGCAGCCCAGGATGTTCATCAGCGTCGATTTGCCGGAGCCAGACTGGCCCATGAGAGCGACCATCTCGGCGCGCTCGATCGCGAGCGAGACGCCCTTGAGGACCGGCACGTCCACCTCGCCGAGGTGGTACGTTTTCGTGATATCTTCGAGACGAATCAGTTCCACGGCTTCTGTCTCCCGTCGGCGGCGGATCGCCTGGCGAGCGGGGGCGTAAGCCCCCCGATTTCGGTTTCCGCGATTGCACCTTCCATCAGGGGGCTGACGCCGCGCCGCTCGCCCGACGGACAGGAGAAGCAGTCGTGGAATTGATTCGGCTCGAAGACATCACGAAGACGTACCACCTCGGCGAGGTGGACGTGCCGGTGCTCAAGGGCGTGTCGATCACGATCGCCCGCGGCGAGATGGTGGCCCTGATGGGCCAGTCCGGCTCGGGCAAATCAACGCTGATGAACATCCTCGGCTGTCTCGACCGACCCAGCAGCGGAAAATACTGGCTGGACGGCGAGGAGGTGTCCTACCTGACGCGCGATCAGCGGGCCATGATCCGCAATAAAAAGATCGGTTTCGTCTTCCAGAGTTTCAACCTGCTGGCCCGGACCAGCGCGCTCGACAACGTCATGATGCCGCTGGCCTACACGGCGACGCACCTGTCCGGCCGCGACGCCCGCAAGCGGGCCGAGTCGTTGCTGGACCGCGTCGGCCTGGGCGACCGCATAGACCACCACCCGTCGCAGCTGTCCGGCGGTCAGCAGCAGCGCGTGGCCATCGCCCGCAGTCTCATCAACCATCCGCCGCTTTTGTTCGCCGACGAGCCGACCGGCAACCTCGACTCGCGCACCAGCCGCGAGATTCTGGAGATGTTCCAGGCGCTGGCGGCCGAGAACAACATCACCATCGTGCTGGTGACGCATGACGCCGGCGTGGCCGGCTACGCCCAGCGGGCCATCCGCATCAAGGACGGCCTGATCGAGGCCGGCGCCTACGTCGATTCCGGCGGCCGCAACGGGACGCCGACCCCGGAAGCGCCTGCCGCCGTCCACGCGGCGCCGCACTGATTCGGATTCATTCGATCATCCAAGGGACAAGTCCATGCGATACGTCTTTCGCACCATCAGCATGGCCCTCAAGGCCCTGACCCGCAATCCGATGCGGACGATCCTGACGACCCTGGGCGTCATCATGGGCGTGGCGGCCGTCATCGCCATCCGCGGCATCGGCCAGGGCGCCACCCAGTCGATGCAGGACACGATCGCCAGCATGGGGTCGAACCTCCTGCTGATCCGGCCCGGCGCCTCGACGATGGGCGGCGTCAGCAGCGGCGCCGGCGGCGTCATCACGCTGACGCCGGACGACGCCATGGCGTTCAACGACCCCAACCGATGCCCGTCCATTCTGACGACGGCCCCGATCGTCCAAGTCCGGCCGCAGGTGATCTACGCCGGCAAGAACTGGCAGCCCGCCACCACCTACGGCACGACGCCGGAGTTCTTAACGGTGCGCAACTGGAACTCTCTCGTCGACGGCATTCCGTTCGGCGACCAGGACGTGGCCAGCCAGACGGAGGTCTGCGTGCTGGGCCAAACCGTCGTCAAGCAGCTGTTCAACAAGATCGGTCCGGGGGACGACGTCACGGAGGATTACGAGTCGCCGGTCGGCAAGGAGCTCCGCATCAACAACAAGCCGTTCAAGGTGGTCGGTGTGCTGAGCGCCAAGGGCGCCAACAGCTTCGGCCAGGACCAGGACGACATCGTCCTGGCGCCGTGGACCACGGTCAAGTTCAAGCTGGCCGGCCAGTCGGCGTCGGTCACGCAGCAGGTCGCCTCCGCGACCGGCACATCCAGCGACCCCAGCTACCAGGGCGCCGGCTCCAACGACACGCTTTACCCCGGAACCGGCAGCTCCGCCCTGTACTACACGCCGGCGGCCAGTGAAAGCGCCGACATGCCGGTGACGATCCGGTTCGTGAACGTCGATCAGATCTATGTGCAGGTCACGTCCCAGAGCGAGATCCAGTCGGCCATCAAGGAGATCACGGAGCTGCTGCGCGAGCGGCACCACCTGCGGCCCGGCCAGCCGGACGATTTCCAGATCCGCGACATGACTGAAGTGAACAACACCCTCAGCTCAACGGGGAACCTGATGAGCGTGCTGCTGCTGGTCGTGGCGGGCATCGCGCTCCTGGTGGGCGGCGTGTTCGTGATGGCGATCATGCTGGTGTCGGTGACGGAGCGGACGCGCGAGATCGGTCTGCGCATGGCGGTCGGCGCCCGGCCGCGCGACATCCTGGTGCAGTTCCTGGTGGAGGCCGCCATGATGTGCCTGATGGGCGGCTTTATCGGCATCGCGCTGGGCCTGTGCGCTGAGTTCATGGTGTGGAAGATCATGCACTGGCCGGTCGGCGTCTCGCTGGAGACGATCGCCGCCGCCGTCGGCGTCTCGGCCGCGGTCGGCCTGATCTTCGGCTTCTACCCTGCCTGGAAGGCGTCGCGGCTCGACCCAATAGATGCGCTGCGATATGAATAAGTACCAAGTACGAAGTA
>DATKHW010000002.1:0-10030 GCA_035546275.1 Gemmataceae bacterium | reverse complement strand
GGGCTTGAGGATGTCGGGGGCCGACTTGTCCAGCTCCTCATTCTGCTTCTTGGTCAGCTCCATCCTCTTGTCGTTGTCCATGTTCTGGCGGGCCGCGGCGATGTCGTCCTTGTACTTGTCGGTGATCTTGGTGACGGCGGCCTTTTCGTCGTCGGTGAGCTTGATTTCGGTTTGGACCTTATCCATCGCCAGAAGGGCGGCGGGGCCCATCTGACGGCCGCCGCCGAAGCGGCCCGGCTGGCGCTGCGCCAGCACCGGCGAAGCGGCGAGGACCATCAGGCCGATGGTCAGGAGCGTGGATTGAACGCGACGCATGGTGTACCTCCTCGTCCTCGAATACAGGTGGGGTGCGAGTATGCTAGTAGTAACACCGAAGCGGCGCTGGTGTTCCGCCTTCGGCTTTAATTTTTTTATTGACGGAGCGGAAAAAGGCGAGCGGCCGGCGTGAGCCGGCTGATGAACCACCAGCCGGCTTACGCCGGCCGCTCGCCTGGCTTTTCAGTTGCCGCTGGGTCGCACGACGCGCGGCTGCGGCTCCTCGTCCTTTGGCGCCGCGACCATCTTCCACCCGGGGGCGGGCTGCGGCGCGTCGAACTCGCGCCGGTCGATGGTCTTATCGTTGTTATTGATCTGCAGCACGTCCCAGGTAGTTTCCGTGCTATTGGGCGACTCAAACCAGAGCCGGCGCGGGAACCCTGCGATTCCCACGCTTCGCGTCTTGGCCGTATCCTTGCAAATGACGATTTGCGCTCGCTTGAAGTCCACCTTGTCGGCCGCGAAGCGCGGCGTGATCATGATATAGGCGTAATCGTCGTCGGTGTGGTCGAGTTTGAGTTCGTAGCGCGCCTTGGCGTCGTCCTTCTTCATGCCGAAGAGAAATGACATGAAGTTGTCATCGGACACCTGGCCGGCCTTGGGCTTGGGAATCTCGTGCGCCACGATTTTCTTGTCGAGAGGCTGGAACTCGTACAGGAAGGCGCCGGAGCAGACGAAGCGCTGCGCGAAGTCCGATTGGCCGTCTTCTGTCATCTGCAACAGGGCCAGGTTTTGCGTCGTGCCGCCGGAGCTGACGTGCAAGTATTTGGTGAATCCGGTTAGATGTTTTTCGGTTCCCGTGGTTTGGTCCTTTTCGGTGCGCTTGAGCGTGGCGCTAAGGGCCTGGACGCCTTCCATGGTTTGCTGCCACTGCGTCAGGTAGGCGTCGAGCGGATCGGCCGGCTGAGCGCCGGGCGTCGTCGGCGCCGGCGGAGCGGCGGGGGTGTTCGGCTGCTGGGCGGCCAGCGGGGCCGCGGCCAGCAGAAGGGCGATGAGGGCCAGCCCGCGGGGTCGCATCGGTCACCTCCTACTCGGTTCGGTTATCGGAGCCGCCGCCCCGTTGCGGAAGGGGCGAAGGTCCGCACTCTTCTCGTCCCACGCGCCTTATAGCACGCGCTTGCTGGAGCGGGAAGGCGGAAACCGACCAGCCCGCAGCGCCGGCAAGGGTTTCGGTTTAATCCTTGCTGGCGCTGCGGGCTGGTGCGCCGCGCCGCGTATTTACCCCAAATTGACGTACACGGTTTTGACCTCCGTATACAGCTCCAGCGCGTACTCGCCGAGTTCCCGCCCTATGCCGCTCATCTTGAACCCGCCGAACGGCGCCGCGGCATCGAACACGTCATAGCAATTCACCCACACCGTGCCGGCTCGCAGTCCGTTGGCGAGGCGATGCGCCTTGCCGATGTCGCGTGTCCAGACTGCCGCCGCCAGGCCGTAAAACGTCTGGTTGCCGCGCTTAAGCACCTCGTCCACATCCTTGAACTTCAGCACGTTCATCACTGGCCCGAATATTTCCTCCTTGGCGATCTTCATGTCGTCCTTCACGTCGTCGAAGACGGTCGGCTCTATGAAGTAGCCGCGGTCGCCGCAGCGCTTGCCGCCGGTCAGGAGCTTCGCCCCGTCTTTTTTGCCGGCGTCGATGAAGCCCATGATGCGATCGAACTGCTCCTGGGACACCTGCGGCCCCTGCGTCGTCTCCGGGTCGAAGGGGTCGCCGACCTTCTGCGCTTTCGCCTTTTTCAGCACCTTCTCCACGAATTGGTCGTGAATCTTCTCTTCGACGAAGAGCCGGCTGCCGGCGCAGCAGCACTGCCCCTGGTTGAAGAAGAGGCCGAAATAGGCGCCGTCCACCGCGGCGTCGAGGTCGGCGTCGGCGAAGACGACGTTGGGACTCTTGCCGCCCAACTCGAGGCTGACGCGTTTGAGGTTGCTCTTGGCGGCCGCCTCCATAATGATTTGGCCGGTGACGTACTCGCCGGTGAAGGCGATCTTGTCCACGTCCTTATGTCCGCTGAGGGCGGCGCCAGCCGTGGGGCCGTAGCCGGGCACGACGTTGATCACGCCGTCGGGGACGCCGGCTTCCTGCGCCAGCTCGGCCACACGAAGGGCCGTCAACGGCGTCTGCTCGGCCGGCTTGAGGACGACGGTGCAGCCGGTCGCCAGGGCCGGGCCCCATTTCCACGCCTGCATCAAGAGCGGGAAATTCCACGGAATGATCTGCCCGACGACGCCGACCGGCTCATGGCGGGTGTAGCAGAAGTACGGCCCTTCGACGGGGATGGTTTTGCCGTGGTTCTTGTCGGCCCAGCCCGCATAATAGCGGTAGCACTTGATGGTGAGCGGCAGGTCGGCGTTGAGGGCGTCGCGGTAGGGCTTGCCGTTGTCGAGCGATTCGAGAGCGGCCAGCTCCTCCTTGTTCTGCTCGATGAGGTCGGCGAGGCGGTTCAGCAGCCGGCCGCGCTCGGCGGCGCTTGTCTTGGGCCACGGCCCTTCCTCGAAGGCCTTGCGGGCGGCCTTGACGGCCAGGTCGATGTCGGCCTTATCGCCCTCGGCGACCTGGCAGATGGTTTCTGCGGTCGCCGGGTTGGTGGTGGCGAATGTCTTGCCGGAGACGCTGTCCTGCCACTTGCCGCCGATGAATAGCGGTTGATCCTTGACCTTGGGCGGCTTGACGGTTCGGCTCTTTTCACGGGTCGCGGTGGTCACGGGGATGCCTCCTGGAGAGGGCGAGACGTGAAGCGGTTGGCCGGATTGTCTCACCGGCCGATAGGGGCGTCAAGCGGGCGCCTGGAAACCGATCTTGCTCTTGGATGGTTCGGGCGGCTTCTCCATCATTTGCCGCAGCACTTGGACGATGGTTTTGATTTGGTCGTCGTGCAGCTGCACGGTCTCGACGAGCTTGGTGATCTGCTCGACCAACTCGCCGGGCGTCGCCAGCAGCCGGCGCAGTCGGATGAAGGCGCGCATGATCTCAATGTTGACGCGCACCGCCGTGGGCGAACGAAGGACGCTGGACAGCATGGCAATGCCGTGTTGGGTGAAGACCCAGGGCAAGTAGCGGCGTTTGCCAAATTCGCTGTTTGCGGTCACAATTTGTGACCGCAAATCCGTAACCTCTTGCTGTGTAAGCTGAAACGCAAAATCGCGTGGGAACCGCTCGGCGTTGCGCTGAACGGCTTGGTTGAGCGCCTTCCTCTAGACGCCATAGAATCGAGCCAGGTCGGAATCGAGCAAAACGCGCTGGCCGCGCATGAATCTGGATGGCGCGCTCGATCTCTTCCGGCCGGATTGGCGCAGGGGTTGCCTTCTTGGCCATGCCGTCAGGGTAGCGACTGTGGCCGCCCTGGCAACGGGTTGCAAACTTGAAGTCACAAATTGTGACTTCAAGTTTGCAAGCCCTTGCGAAGTCGGCACATACAAAAAAACTCGGCAGCCGCGTCGCTCTGCTATAAATGAGATAACTTCGCTCCGCGTCCACTCAAGGAGGCGTCATGGAACCCAACCCAAGCGCGGAACAGCAGCGGCGCGGGACCTGCCTGACGATGACGCTCACCGGCGGCTTCGCGGTCTTCCTGCTGTTGGTGCTGGTGCTGGCGACCGGCGGCTGGGCCGCTTACATCCTCTGGGTCGGCGGCTTCGTGGCGTTGTTCGGCCTGATCCATTACCTCCTGTGGGGCCGCCTGCTGCTGAGGCAAACGGCCGGCGAACGCCAGGAAGAAGACGTGCGCCGACGCATCGAGGAGCGCGAAGACGACGAACCGCGGCCCGGCGCCAACGGCATTCGGCGCTTTCCCTGAGTCGGGGGTCGGGATGCGCCGGCCGATCGGCGGCCCGGACGCCGTCGGCCCCTGTTTTCTCCTTGACGATGATAGCGCCGAACTATACAGATGGTTAAGTCAAAACCCTTGTCGTCCAAGGGTTTTGCCGGCTTTCCCCGCGCCGCCGGACAACGCCGGTTCTCTGCGGCCCCGTCTCGACGGCCGCCCTCTCGCACCCTGTTCCCCACCCGCCGATTTTCCCCTCCTTTGTGGAGACTGATGAGATGCCGAAAGGCGCTGAAACGGAACTGATGGAGAAATGGAAGATTCAGGACGCCGTCGAGATGTACGGCGTCCGCCTGTGGGGCAAGGGCTATTTCGGAGTGAACAAGTCCGGCCACGTCACCGTCCACCCCAACAAGCGCCTCGATCAGGCCATCGATCTCAAGGAGGTCGTCGATCAGTTGCAGGCCCGCGGCATCCAGCTGCCGATTCTCCTGCGCTTCACCGACATCCTCCGCCACCGGGTCGGCGAGGTCCACGACGCCTTCCAAAAGGCGATGATGGAGTACGAATACGGCGGCGGCTATTGCTGCGTCTACCCCATCAAGGTCAATCAGCAGCGGCAGGTCGTCGAGGAGATCCTCGACTTCGGCAAGGCGTATCGCTTCGGCCTGGAGGCGGGCTCCAAGCCGGAATTGCTCGCCGTTCTAGCCCTGACCAACGGCCTGGACACGCCGATCATCTGCAACGGCTTCAAGGACGACGAATTCATCCGCATGGCCATGTTCGCTCGCAAGATCGGCAAGCCGATCATCCCCGTCGTCGAGAAATTCACCGAGCTGGAGCTGATCCTGCGCCACGCCGAGGAGCTGCGCATCCGCCCGTCGATCGGCGTGCGCGTCAAGCTGGCGGCGAGGGGGGCCGGTCGATGGCGCTCCAGCGCCGGCTACCGCTCCAAGTTCGGTCTGACGCTCACCGAGGTCCTCGACGTCGTCGAGTATCTCAAGCAGCGCGACATGGCCGACTGCCTGGAGCTGGTGCATTTCCACCTCGGCAGCCAGATCACGAACATTCGCAGCATCAAAAGTGCGCTGACCGAGGCGACGCGGGTCTACGTCGAGCTGCACCGCGTCGGGGCCGGCGTGCGCTTTCTCGATGTGGGCGGCGGCCTGGGAATCGACTACGACGGCTCGCAGACCGATTTCGAATCGTCGATCAATTACACCTTGCAGGAATACGCCAACGACGTGGTCTTCCGCGTCAAGAGCGTCTGCGACGAGGCCGGCGTGCCGCATCCGACGATCATCTCTGAATCGGGCCGGGCCGTGGTGGCGTACCACAGCCTGCTCGTCTTCGACGTGCTGGGCGTGTCGAACTTCGACCGCTTCGAGGCGCCGGCCGAGGCGCCGGCCGACGCCCCCCAGCAGGTCAACGAGCTGTTCGCCGTCCACCGCGACCTGAAAAAGAAGAACCTCATCGAAAGCTACCACGACGCGCTGCAGGCGGTGGACGAGGCGCTCGACATGTTCAACCTCGGCTCGCTGTCGATCGAGCATCGGGCGCTGGTGGAGACGCTGTTTTGGGCCGTGTGCAGCAAGATGCTGCGGCTGGTGCGCGAAATGGACGACGTTCCGGAGGACTTGCAAGGATTGGAAGCCCTGCTGTCGGACACCTATTTCTGCAATTTCTCGGTGTTCCAGTCGATGCCCGACAGCTGGGCGATCAAGCAGCTCTTTCCGATCTTGCCGATCCACCGGCTGAACGAAATCCCGACGCGGCGGGCGGTTTTGGGCGACATCACCTGCGACTCGGACGGCAAGGTCGATCAGTTCATCGACCTGCGCGACGTGCGGCGGACCTTGCAGGTGCATCCGTTCAACGGCGAACCCTATTACCTGGGCGCGTTCCTGCTGGGGGCGTACCAGGAGATTTTGGGCGACCTGCACAACCTGTTCGGCGACACGAACGCCGTCCACGTGAGCATTGACGAGGACGGCGAGGTCATCTTCGACGACGTGATCAAGGGCGACACGGTGAAAGAGGTGCTGGCCTACGTCCAGTACAACGCGGAGAAGCTGACGGAGAGCCTGCGCAAGGACGTGGACCGGGCGGTGCGGGCGGGCAAGATCAACCTGACGGAGTCGCGGCAGCTGATGCGCTTCTACGAGGCGGGGCTGGACGGGTACACCTATCTAGAGGAGCCGTGAGCCCGGGGGAGGGGAACATGCGACCTGGCAACTGGCTGATTGTTCTATCGCTGGCCTACCTCACGGCCGGCTGCGTTCGCGTGTCGTCCAGCCAGGCGCCCGCCGGCGGCGGGACGAATCAGGAAGGTTCGGTCGAAATCGCCGGCGGAACGTCGTACTACCGGACGGTCGCCGTGAAAACCGGCGAGGAAGTGGAGGCCGAGGTGCATGCTTCCTCTGCGGTGGACGTGCGGCTATACGTCGTGACGGCGGGCGGCGAAGAGAAGGATATTTACCCGGAGAGAGACGTCGGCATTGGGGCCATGATGTTCCGCACGGCGCCGGCGGACGGAACGGCCACGTTCAAGGTCTCCGCCCCACTTATCATTCGGGCGGGATCAGTGGACCAAACGAAGACGACCGCGGAGGTGACGCTTAAGAATAACGGCCTGATCCAGCACGGTTCCGCCGAACTCCCCAACGGGAAGGGGAGCTGGACATACGATGTGAAGAGCGGCGAGGAGGTGCGGGGGAGGGTGATTAACGCATCCTCCCCGGTGAACGCTCGGCTGTACGTGGCGACGGCGGGCGGCGAAGAAAAGGTCATCGGCGAGGCGAAGGGCGTGCAGACGATCGAGCTGGGCGGCAAGGCGCCGGCGGACGGAACGCTCACGCTGGACATCCAGGCGGTATCAGGCGGCCGGACGACCCTGGGCTTTTCGCTCCAGAAGAAGTGACCGTCCGCGGCCTCGGTGGACGCGACGCTCCTGCCAGGCGCGGCTGGACGGCAATACCTACCTGGAAGAGCCGTGACGGAGGAGCCGGCTTATGCGACTAAGACCCTGGCATATTGCGCTTTTGCTGGCTTGCGGCGCGGCGGCTTGCAATCCCCCCGGATCGCCGACGCCGTCGGGGTCGCCGACGCAGCCGGGGCCATCGGCCGAGGGATGGAAGGTTGACAAGAGCGGCGCGGAAGACGTGCCGAAGCTGGCCACGTTTTACCAGAGCATTGACAATGTGAAGACCGGCGACGAGGTCCGGGCGACGCTGATCGAGGCGTCGGCCCCGGTGGACGTGCGCCTTTATGTGTACCCGCTGGACGGTCAGGACAAGACCATCGAGGAAAAGAAGGGCGTCACCACGGCCGAGCTTAAGGGCAAGGCGCCGGTCGACGGCACGCTTCAGCTCAGCATCAAGGCCGGGCAGGCGGAGAAGACGACGGTGAAGTACACGCTGCAGCAGAAGTGACCGCCTCCGGTCGGAAAGGAACCACTCCATGCTCATCACAGGCCTGTCCGGCAACGAGATCTACTGCCTCGCCCACAAGGGTCTGTCGCCCGGCGACGTGGTGGTCGGCAACAGCGTCTACTCCCTCGGCTTCGTGCGCAGCCTCTCCACCGGCTTCCAGACCATGGGCGGCGGCGAGCTGGGGTCGATCACGCAGCTGATCTCCGACGGCCGGCACGCCGCCATCAAGCGCATGGAGGACGAGGCGGCCAACCACCAGGCCGCGGGCGTCACCGGCGTCGTCTCCGATCTGAAAAATCTCAGCAGCATGGTCGAGTTCCTGGCCGTCGGCTCCTCCGTCAAGAACACCTCGCGCACCGGTCCCTTTTTCACCACCGCTTGCTCCGGCCAGGATTTGTATTGCCAGATCGACTCCGGCTATGAGCCGCGCCACTTCGTCATGGGCAACGTGGCTTACGCCCTCGGCATCGGCGGCGGCATCATGGCGGCGCTGCGCGGCTTCGGCGGCGGCGAGGTCAAGGAAGTCTCGCAGATGATCAACCACACGCGCCACCTGGCCATCGAGCGCATCGAGGCCGAGGCCAAGGCGCGCGGCGCCAACGCCGTCGTGGACATTTTCACGCACATCGTGCCGTTCGGCCCCGGCGTCAAGGAAATGCTGATGGTCGGCACCGCCTCGCACAACCCCATGCTGGGCAATCCCGATCGGCCGATCACGTCGGAGTTGACCGGCGAGGAGCTGTGGAACCTCACGCACGTCGGCTATCAGCCGCTGCGGCTCGTGCTGGGCACGTCGGTCTACGCGCTGGGTTTCGCCGGCGGCGTCGGCGCCTTTTTCAAGTCGTTCAAGCGCGGCGAGATCGACTCCATCACCCGGCTGGTGTACGAAGCGCGGGAGAACGCCCTGGACCATATCCGCAAGGAGGCCGACGTGCTCGGGGCCGACGGCGTGATCGGCGTGAAGCTGTACATCAACGAGGTGAGTTCGAGCTTCGTGGAGGTGCTGGCGATCGGCACAGCCATCAAGCGCAACGCGGCGTGCAAAACGGCCAGCCCGCAGCTCGTGCCGCAGGCCATCATCCGCGACCGCGACACCTTCTTCGACCGCGACCTGCACGCAGCGGCGCAGACGCTGGACCGGAAATAGGAATCGAACCACAGAGTCACAGAGGACACAGAGAAGAAAAACCATTGCTTTTCTCTGTGATCTCTGTGACTCTGTGGTGAAATTCTTTGAGGGGATCATGGCCGATCTCACCGTCACTCTCGGCCGGCTGTCTCTGCGCAACCCCGTCCTCGTCGCCTCCGGCACGTTCGGCTATGCGCGGGAGATGGCCGGCATCGTCGATTTCGCCCAGCTCGGCGGCGTCATCCCCAAGACCGTAACGCGCCAGCCGCGCATCGGCAATCCGCCGCCGCGCACCGTCGAAACGCCGTCGGGAATGCTCAACGCCATCGGCCTCGACAACGACGGCATCGATCACTTCATTCGCCATCATCTCCCCTACCTCCGCACGCTGCCGACGGCGGTGATCGCCAACATCGCCGGCAAAAACGAGCAAGAGTTCGTGGATATGGCGGAGATGATCGGTCGGGAAACGGGGTTGGCAGGGCTGGAGCTGAACCTGTCGTGTCCGAACGTGGCCGGCGGCGTCGATTTCGCCGTCGATCCGGAAACGACGGGCCGGGTTGTGCAGCGGGTGCGCGCGGTCTGTCCGCTGCCGCTGATCGCCAAGCTGACGCCGAACGTGACGAACATCGTTCCGATCGCCCAGGCCGCGGCCGACGGCGGGGCGGACGCCGTGTCGCTGGTGAACACGTTCATCGGCATGGCGGTCGATTGGCGCCGGCGCCGGCCGATCCTGGGCAACGTCACCGGCGGCCTGAGCGGCCCAGCCATCAAGCCGCTGGCGCTGCGGCTGGTATGGCAGACGGCGCGGAGCGTGAAAATCCCGATTGTCGGCGTCGGCGGCATTGCGTCGCTGAACGACGTGATGGAATTTCTAATCGCCGGCGCGACGGCGGTGCAGCTGGGCACCGTGAATTTCTACGATCCGACGGCGTCGGTGCGCGTGGCACAGGGGCTGCCGGGGGCGCTGGCCGAGCTGGGTGCGGCCAACGTGCGGGAGGTGGTCGGGACGCTTTCTTGACCGCAGGAGGTTCCAATGACGCAACAAACGACTCCCCCTCGGCGGGGTTCCTATGGGATCGACGCTCCCTATGGGTTCGCTTTCATGGTCATCGTGACCCTCCTCGAGATCGTCATCGCCGTCCTCAATGCGATCGACGGCCGGCTGTGGCCGATCCTGCCGGCCGTGTTCTGCCTGGCCCTGACCAGCGCGTATCTCCACGGCTCGCTCCGGGGCAAGTTCGTGATCTGGTCGGGCCTGCTCGACCAGCTGAATCTGCGCGGCGACGAGCGCATCCTGGACCTGGGCTGTGGACGGGGCGCCGTCCTGCTGCTGGCCGCCCAGCGTCTGACCACGGGCCGGGCGGTGGGCGTGGACCTGTGGAAGCGCG
>DATKHW010000001.1:0-11825 GCA_035546275.1 Gemmataceae bacterium | reverse complement strand
CGTCCAGCACGATGTTGAGCTTGGTCTTGTCGCGGAGCTGGGCGATGGCCGCGCCCAGCGATTGCCTGTCGATGTTGAGCGTGACGCCGCCGTCCAAGCCCTCGCGTGGATTCTGGACGGAGCCGGCGGTCGCGTCCTTGTCGGGCGGAGCGGGGGCAGCTGGGGCCGACGACGGCGCCAGCACCGCGGCGAGGAGCGCGGCGCCCAGGATGAGGAGCCGGAGGCGTTGGATGAGGTAGTTCATAGGGCCAATGTAACCGACCGGATGCAAGTCCGCACGGGAATTCCGCCGGCCATCCCGCCGTCAACCGCCGTGCCGCCCGCCGTCAGGAACCAGCACGGGCAGGGCGTCGTCCGGCCGCGGCGTCCGCACCACCAACCGGCCTCGGCAACGCGGGCAGGGACTGACGGCCCCCAGTAGGGCCGCGGGCGCCCTGATGCGGGCGTTGCAGGCAGGACAGCAAGTGCGGATGACGGCGTGCATGGCCGGGCCGTTCGCTTGGGGCGGGGCGACGCGGGAATCTACCACGGCATGGATGAGGTCACCGTGAAGACGGAGGTGAGAAGGCCATGAGGACGACCCGGGCGGTGCCAGGGTTCTCTCGCCAACCCGCCGTTGCCGTTGCAGTACGCGAATTCCCGCGGTCCCGACCTTGCAATCCAGCCCACATCTATCCGATAATCCCACCAGTTTGGGCAGCGCCGATCTGGAGGCCGTCGCACATGCCGGGCGGCCGTGATCGCAACCTACGCAGTGGAAACATCCAAGAAGAGTTACGGACTCTCTTGCTGCTGCCCATTGCGCTGGTTGCGCCCGTACCCCCAACTCACCATTTTGACGCAGGCGGGTGAATTGTCCAGCGTGGTAGGTCCGGCGACAATGCGCGATCGAAGAGCGGTCAGGCTCGCCGTCTGGCAACATGACTTGAAGAACGGGGGCTACGTCGCGGGGTAGGCCAGATAACTCCATCAGCTTCATCCACGGGGGCAGGTCCGGTCGATTGACGGGGGCGTCCGGCACCGCGGCCGCGTCGTCCGGCGGGACGATCTCCGCGAACACTCACGGAATGGGGCCGAATTTGCCCGGCCAGTCGTCGCGCTGATGCGGCCAGGCGATCCAGGTTGCGGCGTGCGGTTGCCATTCCGCCGGCATTCGCCAAGACCTTGGTGCGGGATTCGTGTATTTTGTTATGTGCGTGCGAGGTAGAATGAGGAATGGGGAGGGAAAGGGGTTGACGCGCGGCTGTTCCTCCCGATCCTGGGGCCCATATTCCGTTGTATGGGCGTCCCGCCGCTTCCGCCACGACCCGCGGAACCGATGTGACCGTCCCCCCAGATTCGCCCACCAGAGACGAAACAGAGACGCTTCATGTTGCCCGCCGCGCTGCCTTCGTCGGGCCCTGACGGTCGCGGAGTCGCCGTCTTGCCCCGAACCACAAACGGGAACGGGGCGCCGCCCGACTTCCGGCCTCTTCCGCTGCTGGGCCACCCGCACATCCAGACCCTGCTCGGCCACATCCTGCCCGGCCCGACCGTGTCGCTGCCGACCCGCGAACACGTGATCCGCCTGCCGGACGGCGACGGCCTGATGCTTTACGACAACGCGCCGCCGGGCTGGCGGCCGGGCGGGCGAATAGTCCTCCTCGTCCACGGCCTGGCGGGCGCGGCCGAAGCGGCTGGCATGAGCCGGCTCGCGGCCCGGTTGCTGGCCCAGGGTTTGCGCACCGTCCGGATCGACCAGCGCGGCACCGGCAAGGGGATGGCCCTGGCCCGTGCGTCCTATAATGCTGCCCGCTCCGACGACGTGCGGGCCGTCCTGGAAGAGATCCACCGCTGGAGTCCGGATTCATCCATCGCGCTGATCGGCGTTTCGCTGGGCGGGGCGCTGGTGCTGAAGGCGGCTGGCGAAACGACCGACCACGCGGCGCCGTACCTCGAACGGGTCGCGGCGCTGAACCCACCCATCGACCTCATCCGTTGCGCCGCCCTGATAGCTATGCCTCGTAACCGGATCTATAATCAGTATTTTACGGGGTTAGTCGTGCGCGAGGCCCAGCAGCGGCAGCGGCTTTTCCCCGACCTTCCGCCGCTGCGCTTTCCGCGTCGCATGACGTTCCGGCTGTTCGACGACCTCTACACCGCCCCGCGCGGCGGTTTTGCGGACGCGCTCGATTACTACCGGCGGGCCTCCGCCTTCCCGCTCATTCCGCGCATCGGCGTGCCGACGCTGATCCTGACCGCGCGCGACGACCCGTTCATCGCGGTGGAACCGTTCGAGGAACTGAAGGGACTGCACAACGTCGAGGTGCGGATCCTGCCGCACGGGGGACACGTGGGTTTTGTGGGATGGGAAGGCTCCCGCGTCGGCCGCTGGGCGGAGTCCCGCGTCGTGGAATGGACGGCCAGCGCGCGACGGAAGTGACCAGCCCGCAGCACCAGCCAGCAAGTCGTGGCGGCACTCGTACGCTACGCTTCTTCAAAACGCCAACGTCGATCCGCTGATCCGGCAGCAGACGCTGGGCCACCGGCCGACGAACGGCAACGGCCTGGGCATGACCGCCCACTACACGCACACCCGAGCCGAGACGCAGCGGGCGCAGCTCGAGCAGGCGCTGCGGCGCTGGCCGGACTCGCTGCGGCTGGCCCGGGAACGGGTCCGCACCCGTCAACTATGAGGGAGCGTAATTGTTGCTCTGGAGCCAGGAGGCGCGTGCGGACAAGGGTCGCCGCACGCGGCCTTGGGCCTGGCGGGGCGGCCGGACATCGTGTCCGGCCAGCGATCAAGCCGAACGGAGGCCGTCGACGACCTTGTTTCCACATTTGTTGACACATGCGTCCGGGGCTTGCCGGCGGTCATTGTCGCTCAACGCCACGGGCACCCTACGCTTGGCACCAGGTCCGTGCAATTCCCTTCTGCCAGCAGGAACCGGAATGGCAGTTCGGAGATCGCTTGGCGCTCAGCGCCGAACTCGGCGCAGAAAGAACGCGTCGGCGCCGCAGCCGACGGCGATGCCCAGCAGGTAGCACACAATGTTGTGCCAGGAGAAGGTAGTCCCAAGAAACCATCGAAGAACCGGCACGGTCAACAGGCGTGCGTTGAAGTCGCTGAGCTTCATAAACTCCACGGCGAAGCACGCGGCTGCGCCCCCGGCCGCGATGAATCCGAGCGGTACGCGCGGGAGCAGCAGCGCCAGACCGAGGTAAGCCGCCACTGCATAGAGGACGTCGCCCAAGCTCTTGTCGTAGAGCGGCCAGCCAAGCGGCGCTGACCGCGACACGATGCCGCCGACTACGACGACAGCCAGGGCGGCGGCGCACCGCAGTCGCCGCACGGTGATGGATGACACGTGCATGGCCTTGCTCAATAAACCGCCCCACTCTCTTCATGCCTCCCTCGCCAACCGCCTAGCGATGGAGTGTAGAAACGATCGGTTCAGGAAAGTCCGGCGTACATGGCTACGATCCAGCATCCGGAACAATCGGTCAAGGCGCGCTCAGGCCACGACCCGGGGTGCAGCCGCGCGTCCGGGAAGAGGACGCCTGGTTTGGCCAACTGGCGATCCTGCCGTCATGAGCCCATGCTCGGACCGATTCGGACGGGCCGTTTGGGGTCCGGCATCTCGAACATGGACAGCACGTGCTCGAACTCAGGCAGCTGCTTGGCCATCCACGTCCGCCACGCCTGATCCATGCAGAGGCCGTCGAGCGCCGCAGATCCTCCGGCCGGGGCGGATGCGCCGACGATGCTCCCCACGATCATTCGCCCGCCGTACGCGACGTAGCCGTGCCGGAGGCCTCTTGCTTGATGGCGTTTTGCGACTTGGCGTCGCAGCCACAACACGGCAGGATGGTAGCGACTGCTCCGAAGGCAACAAGCCGTCTCATGCGCACCCTCCGGCGCTTGTTTGCTGCAACATCTGGTCCGGTGGTCCGCGTTTCAGCAGGACGGTGTTGATCCTCCGGCGCCGCCACTACCGTATCAAACCACGCCAGCTGAAGCCAGCTCACGCGAGTAGCGGATCAGTGCAGCAGTTGGTCAATTATGAGGGGACGGGCGATGGTTATCTCGGCGACCGCCTTGGCCGTGTGCCCTGCATCATGGCGGCAAGCGCTGCCGACGGGGAATCATTGGAACGGCAGCGACCATTCGCCTCGGCGTAAGCCTGCTTGTTTGCGCGGACGGTCTGCACGGCCTCCGCGAAGTACTCCGTCGCGGGCCGCAGTTGGAGGCCACGCGCCCGGTCGTAAGCGAGCAGCGCTTTGCCGTCTTCGACCAACCGTTTCAGGTCCGCGCCCGTGAACGAGTCCGTTTCCCGCGCCAGCAGCCCTGCGTCCACCGCGCCAATCGTTTTGGGCAAGCCCGCCAGATGGCGCCCGAGGATCACCGTCCGAGTCGCCTCGTCGGGAAGGCGCATCTGGAGCCAGAGTTCCACCCGGCCCGAGCGTACCAGCGCCGGCGGCAGCGTCGCCACGTCCATGACCGTCATCATCACGCACACCCGGCCGGCCGTCTCGCTCTCCAGCCCGTCCAGCAGGGTGAGCAGGTAACGGTACAGCCCGGCGGACTGGACGTCGTGGTTCTCGAACAGCATGTCGCTGTCATCGATGAACAGGATGGACGGGGCGCTTTGCTTGGCCTTCTCGAACAGATCATGGACCCGCTCAAAGAAGTTGCACGAGCCCGAGATGAACGTGCCGTCGAGCAGGAAAAACTTGCCCTTGAGCCGGTGCGCCAGCGCCCGGCCGATGGTGGTCTTGCCCGTACCTGGCGGGCCTGCCAGCAACACGCCCCGCTTCGGCTTGAGGCACAGTTCGCTGGCCAGCTTGTCGTTCTCCAGCGGGACGACGATGTTGGCCTCCAGGCTGCGGATCACGTCGTCCACGCCGTGCAGGTCGCGCAGCTCTACGGATTGCACCTCCCCCAGATCCACGTTGCTGAAGAGGCGGTTGGAGCGGAGGTAGTCGATGAACCGCTCGGTGTCGAGGTCGCCCCGGTCGTCATGCGACTGGCAGGCAGCCTTGAGCTGGTGCGCGTTCAGCTCGCGGGCGAAGCGGTAGATCCTGCGATAGTCGAGCCGGCCGGCGCGATCGTGCCCGAGATAGTGCGAACACAGCGCCTCGTAGTCGCCGGCGTCAAACTCGCGGATGCGGGCGAAGTGGCAGCGTTCCTTGATCGGCCGAGACGGCTCCTGCACGGCCGCGAACACGAGCTTCTTGCCGGCGTCGGCCGCGAAGCTGGTCAGCGTGGTGAGCGGGGCCTCGAGCAAGCCGTATCGCGGATAAAAGTGGTGCGACGTTACGGCACTCAGCAGCCGGAGGTCGTCCACGATCACGGTATCACGGGCCTCGAGCGCCTGGAGGACAATTTGCTCGAACGTCTCCTCCAGAGCGGCTGGATCGCCCTGGCGTAGGGCGCTGGTGAAGTCCTTCATGTTCAGGAACGCTCCGCCCACTTCATGATGCAGCTGGCGCAAAACGGTGGTGCGTCCGACGCCTTCGTCGCCGGCCAGGACGAATACGTTGCCCAAGGGGAGCAAGCGCTGCAGCTCGTCATAGGCTCGCTGCTGGGACGGAATGAGTCGAACGGACATAGGCCACCTTCTTCCGGCTGCGAAACGGGCAACCCCCGCTGCCGCACGCCGGGCATGTACGCGTCGGCGTCGGTTCCTGCTGCATCGACAAACCCTCACTGTCGAATCCATCGGGTATTGTAGCGGGGAAGGAGCGGCGACGCCGTTGCGTGGCGATCCTCTGCGGTGTGCGGTCCTCGACCGCCGCGAACGAGGGGATGCTCAGAATCCCCACGGGGATCAAACCCACCCGGAATTGGTTGGCGATGTGACCGCCGACCATCCGGGCATCGTGACCATGCGCTCGGTGGTCGGCTGCCAGCGGGTCTTCGCACTGCGAGCCGGCGCCCAGGCGCCGCGGATTGCTGAGCCGGGTCCGCGTCGCCAGGTTCGCCGGCGACCCGAGGAAATCCATGCGGCCCGGCCGCCCGTCTCTACATTGTCCACGGAAATCGAAACGTCAATTCTCCCCTGCTCGTGAAAGGAGCGCTCATGCGCCGCGCATTTTTGCTCGCCGCCGGGACCGCCTTGGCCGCCGCCGCCGTCCTGACCGCCTATCTCGCGCGATCTCTCGCCGACCCACCCAAGCCGGCCGCTCCACCTGCTCCGGCCATCTCCGTCCCCGGCCCGGGACCCGCCGCAGCCGCCGCGCCATCGGAAACGTCGGTGCAGCTGCCGATCGGCCAGGTGGTGCTGTTCAGCAGCGGCGTCGGCTACTTCCAACGCGAGGGACAGATCGACGGCGACGCTCGCGTCGATCTCTCGTTCCCCGTCTCCGACATCAACGACCTGATTAAGTCGATGGTGCTGCGCGACCTCGACGGCGGCCACGTCTCCGCTGTTAGCTACGACAGCAACGCGCCGGTCGAGAAAACGCTGCAATCCTTCGCGGTGAACCTGTCGGCCAACCCGACGTTCGGGCAGATCCTCAACCAGGCCCGCGGCGAAAAGGTAGAAGTGGTGTTGCAGCAGGCCAACGCCGCCCAACCCGGGACGATGACCGGCGCCATCATGGGCGTCGAAGCGCAGCAGCAGCCGGCCGGACCTGGAGCGTTGGTCAACGTCGAGCTGCTCAACATGTGGTGCGCCGACGGCATGAGGAGCGTCAAGCTATCGGAAGTGCAGCGGGTGCGTTTCCTCAATCCGGTCATGGACAATGAGGTGCGCAAGGCCCTGGAGACGCTGACGCTGTCCCACGACACGCAGAAGAAGGCGGTTTCGCTGAACTTTGTGGGCGAGGGCAAGCGGAATGTGCGCGTCGGCTATGTGATCGAAAATCCGATCTGGAAGACGAGCTACCGCCTGGTGCTGGGCAAGGAGAAGGAGGACAAGCCGTTCCTGCAAGGTTGGGCGGTGGTGGAGAACGCCACCGACGAGGACTGGAAAGACGTCAGGATGGCGCTGGTCAGCGGCCGCCCCATCTCGTTCCAGATGGACCTGTACACGCCGCTGTATGTGCCGCGGCCGACGGTGGTGCCGGAGCTCTTTGCGTCGCTGCGACCGGTCACCTACAACAGCGAACTCGGAGCGCTCGATAAAGCCGTGGCCGAACGGGAGAAACTCAATCAACAAGGACAAAACGCGCTGGCCCTGCGCGCCGAGGCGCCGGGTATGCCTAGCTCCTTCGGTACGCAGAATGGCCAAGGGGGAGGCCGGGGCGCGGCCGCAGGCAAGGGCGAGGCCAAGCGCGCCGAAAGCGACCGCGATTTCCTGGCCGACATGAGGCAGGGCGTCGCCCCAATGGCGACGGCGACGAAGCTCGGCGATTTCTTCCAGTACGCCATCGACAAGCCGGTGACGCTGCCGCGCCAGAAGTCGGCCCTTCTGCCAATCGTCAACAAGGACGTGGAAGGAACGCGCGTCTCCATCTACAACGAACGCACCCAGGCCAAGTTCCCCCTGCTCGGCCTGAAGTTCAAGAACACCAGCGGCCTGCACTTGATGCAAGGCCCCATCACCGTCTTTGAAGGCTCCAACTACGCCGGCGACGCCAGGATTCTGGATGTCGAGCCGAACGAAGAGCGCCTCATCAGCTACGCCGTGGATTTAGGAACCGAAGTCAACCCGGTCCCGTCGTCGGACAACGGCCGGTTGGTGCAGGTGAAGATCGTCAAAGGCATTCAGCACAGCCAGACCAAGATCCGCGAGACAAAGACGTACACGATCGTCAATCGCAACGATCAGGAGCGGCTGGTCCTCGTCGAGCATCCCGTCCGCAACGATTTCCATCTCACCGACGACACCAGCAAGCCCGCCGAGACGGCTTCCGACGTCTATCGTTTCGAGGTGAAGGTCCCGGCCGGCAAGACGGCGACGCAGGCCGTCACCGAGGAAAAGGTCGTCAACGAGCAGGTCCAGCTGACCAACAGCAACGACGACCAGATGCGCTTCTTCGTCAACAGCACCATCAGCAGCCAGAAGGTCAAAGACGGCCTCAAGCAGGCGCTGGACCTGCGCTTTACCCTGGCGACGACCCAAAGCGCCATTGCGGATAAGCAGCGGGAGCTGAAGGACATCACTGACGACCAGGTCCGCTTGCGGGCCAACCTCAAGGAGATGCCGCCAACGGCCGCGGCGTACAAGCGCTACCTGGATAAGTTCGACGCCCAGGAGACGCAGATCGAGAAGCTGCAAGAAGACATCAAGAAGATGCAGACCACCGAGAGCCAGCAGCGCAAGGCCTTCGAGGACTTCCTCAACAACTTATCCGCCGAGTGACTGCCGACCGCGACAGTGGCTGACAAGGCCCGCCGATCGTTTGCGGTCGGCGGGCTGCGCTGTCTGCGGACGCCGAGATTGCAGGAGCGGACGAGTAGCCGGCCGGCCAGAGCCGCTGCCGGCGGCTGCAGGACCGAGGAGCGCACGCCGCTCGTCAAGCAAATCTGGAGGTCGGCGGCAAAATCACGCGTGATTTCGAGCCAGCAGGGGAGCCGCGCCCCAGCTGTCGAAAGCCGTGCCGTCCTGGTGAAAGACGCGGTGAGGCGGAGGGCGGTGATGGCTGGAATAATCCCGGTCTGGATTATTCTCGGCTACTGCGGTCGATCAGTCCGAAGCGGATTGGCGGCAGTGCGGTTCGTGCTGAGGCGGTGCGGACCGAAGCAGGTGCCAGACGCACGATCCTTCGCCGTCGGCCGCCTGGAAAAGCCCGCCAGGCGCAAACGTCATGGAATATATGACCGCGGCCGCCACCCCTTGCATTCCGCCCGCCGGATGGGACAATACGGCAAATTCCTCGCCCCCTGCCATCCATTGAAGGAGCCGGCAATGGCGACGGCCAACGGCGACAGCAATCTGCTGTTCGGCATCCTGGCCCTACAGATGGATTTCATCCAGCGTGACGCCCTGATCCGGGCGATGCACGCCTGGGTTCTCGATAAGGCCAAGCCTCTGGGACAGATCCTGGTGGAGCAACAGGCACTCAGCAACGAGACCCATGCCCTGCTCGACGCCGTCGTCCGGCAGCACATCAAGCAGCACGGCGACGACGCCGAGAAGAGCCTCGCGTCGGTCAGCTCGGTCGGCGGCGTCCGCGAGGAACTGCGGCAGATCGCCGATCCCGACGTGCAGGCCAGCCTGGCCCACGTTCCTTCAAGGGACGTCCTCGGCGCCACGGGGCCGTACTCCCCGCAGGTCGCGACTATCGACTCGGTCGGCGCGCCAAGCATGGTGGGCCGGCGCTTCCGCCTCTTGCGGCCGCACGCGGAGGGCGGCCTGGGCAAGGTTTCGGTGGCGCGCGACGAGGAACTGCACCGCGACGTGGCGCTGAAGGAGATCAAACAACATCATGCTGACCACGCGGAGAGCCGCGCACGATTCCTGGTGGAGGCGGAGATCACCGGCGGGTTGGAGCATCCGGGCATCGTGCCGGTATACGGCCTGGGCGCTTATGCCGACGGCCGACCGTTCTACGCCATGCGCTTCATCAAGGGCGACTCCCTGAAAGAAGCTATCGAGCGCTTTCACCAAGAGAAGGGGCCGCTGACCGGTGGGCCTCGGATGCTGGAATTGCGGCAGTTGCTGAGCCGTTTCAACGCGGTGTGCAACGCCGTCGCTTATGCGCACAGCCGCGGCGTGCTGCACCGCGATTTGAAGCCAGCCAACGTAATGCTGGGCAAATACGGCGAGACACTGGTCGTGGACTGGGGACTGGCCAAGCCGCTGGGCGGTTCCATAAATGGGGAAGGCGCGTCGGAAGGGCCGTTGCAGCCGGCGTCGTCCGGCGATTCGGCTCCGACCCAGATGGGCAAGGCCGTGGGCACGCCGGCGTACATGTCGCCGGAGCAGGCGGCGGGGCGGCCGGACCAGCTGGGGCCGGTCAGCGATGTGTACAGCCTGGGGGCGACGCTCTACTGCCTACTAACCGGCAAGGCGCCGTTCGAGAGGGGCGACCTGGGCGGCGTCTTGCAGCGGGTCCAGCGGGGCGACTTCCCTCGGCCGCGCCAAGTGCGTCGGGACGTGCCGCGAGCTTTAGAGGCGGTGTGCCTAAAGGCGATGGCGCTGCGGCCGGAGGACCGGTATGCAACGTCGAATGCTTTGGCGGAGGACGTGGAGAAATGGCTGGCGGACGAGCCGACGACGGCGTACCGCGAGCCGTGGCGGGTGCGGGCATGGCGCTGGGTGAAGCGTCACCGCACGCCGGCGGCCGCAACGGCGGCGGCGCTGCTGGCGGCGGGGCTGCTGCTGGGCGTCGGTCTATGGTGGAAGGCAGACGAGGACGCGCGGGCGGCGGCGACGGCAAAGCGGCAGGCGGAGGAGCGCGACCGAGAGGTGCGATCCGGCTTGGCGGAGGCGGCACAGCTTCGGGAACAGGGCCGATTCGGGGAAGCGCGGACCGTGCTAAAGCAGGTTGAGGCTCGCCTGGGCGGGGGTGGGCCCGTGGAACTGGCGAGCCGGCTGGCGCAGGCAGGCAAGGACGTGGAGATCGTCGAGCAACTGCAGGAGACGCCCCTCCTGGCGGCGCGGGGGATCAGCGAGGGAAAATATGACTTGGCAGCTGGGGCCAAGCGTTACAGCAAGCTATTTTCCGATTACGGGATTGACCCGGCGACACTGGACCCAGTCGAGGCGGCGGCGCGGATTCGGGCCTCGGACATCCAAGAGCAGCTCATTGTCGCCCTCGATTTCTGGGCGTCGTATCTGCCGGCCCAGGACGGAGAACGGGCGCGGCTGATGGAGGCAGCTGGGCGGGCCGATCAGGATGAGCGACGGAAGGAGCTGCGGCAGGCGTGGTCCCAGCAAGACCCGCAGGCGTTGGAGCGGGAGCTGGACCGTTGGGACGCTTCCTCACTTCCTCCCACCACCACCGTTGCCGTCGCCGCTGTGTTAAGGGGGAAGGGGTCTGCGTCCCGGGCCGAACAGGTCCTGCGGGCGGTGCAGCAAGTGCATCCGAATGATTTCTGGGTCAATTACCAGCTGTCTTGCTTGTTGGTGGAAACGCCGGGCCGCCAGGAAGAAGCACTCGGTTTCCTGCGAGCTGCCGTGGCGCTCCAACCGGACAGCCCAGGCGCCCATAACCAGCTCGGCCTGCTGCTGTCCGTAACGGGCCGTCGGGAGGCGGCGGAGAAGGAGTACCGCCGTGCCGTCCAGATCAAGGAAGACTACGCCGAACCTCACGCCAACCTCGGCAACCTGCTGGCCATGACGGGCCGCCGGGAGGAGGCGGAGAAGGAATTTCGGCGCGCCATCGGGATCAAGGAAGACGACCCCTACGCCCACAGCGGCCTCGGCATCGTGCTGAAGAACGCGGGCCGCGGCGAAGAAGCGGAGAAGGAGTACCGACGCGCCATCCAGATCAAGGACGACTTCGCCGAGGCCCACTACAACCTCGGCATCCTGCTGGCCGGGGAAGAAGGCCGTCGGGAGGAGGCGGAGAAGGAGTTCCACCGCGCCCTTCAGATCAAGGAGGACAACGCCGACGCCCACACCAACCTCGGCATCCTGCTGGACGGCGAGGGCCGTCGGGAGGAGGCGGAGACGGAGTTGCGCCGCGCCGTCCAGCTCAAGGACGAAGACGCCGTAACCCACCGCAACCTCGGTTTCTTGCTCGCTAAGGAGGAAAAGCGGGAGGAGGCGGAGACGGAGTTCCGCCGCGCCCTCCACATCAAGGAGGACGACCCCGACGCCCACACCAAGCTCGGCAACCTGCTGGCCGACACGGGCCGCCGAGACCAGGCCGAGACGGAGTACCGCCGCGCCCTCCAGATCAAGGACGATTTCGCTCTGGCCCACTACAGCCTCGGCCTGCTGCTGCGGGAT